>JANXTJ010000334.1 GCA_025352485.1 Salinibacterium sp. | reverse complement strand
CACCGAGCGTAGACGTGCCGACCAGCATGCCGTCGTTGTCACCGCCAACCAGCCGCGCGCCGTACACGATGGCCGAGTCCCACGAAAAGTAGCTCTCACCGAACGCGATGAGTTGCGCCGCGTCATCCCGATAACCGGCCGGGCCCCCACCCCAACCGCCGGCGAACACCTCGGGGCTTCCGATGGCGGTGAACAGTTCGGGAAGGTCACTGCGCTGCAGCGGGTGAAGGTGGATGTAGCGGCCTTCGAGCACGCGCGGTTGGGGGCGACGGGCTGGCATCCGACTAGCCCAGAAGGTCGTGGCGCACGATGATGGCCTCGCGATCGGGGCCTACCCCAATCGCCGAGATGCGCGAGCCGCTGATTGCCTCAATCGCCAAGACGTAGGACTGCGCATTCTTGGGCAGGTCTTCGAAGCGGCGAACGCCCGAAATGTCTTCGTCCCAACCCGGGAACTCTTCGTAGATGGGCACGGCGTGGTGGAAGTCCGACTGCGACACCGGCACTTCTTCCACCCGAACGCCGTCGATGTCGTAGGCGACACAGACCGGGATCATTTTCAGGCCGGTGAGCACATCGAGCTTGGTCATCACAAAGTCGGTCACGCCGTTGATGCGCGCCGAGTAGCGCGCGATCGGGGCGTCATACCAACCGGTGCGCCGGGGGCGACCGGTGGTGGTGCCGAACTCGAAGCCGCGAGAGCGCAACCATTCGCCCGAATCGTTGAGCAGTTCGGTGGGGAACGGGCCGGAACCGACGCGCGTCGTGTAGGCCTTGACGATGCCGATCACGCGGTCGAGGCGGCCGGGGGCGACGCCGGATCCGGTTGCGGCACCGCCACTGGTGGAGTTCGAGGACGTGACGAACGGGTAGGTGCCGTGGTCGACATCCAGCATCGTCGCCTGCCCGCCCTCGAAGACGACGGTCTTGCCCGCATCGAGTGCCTGGTTGAGCAGCAGGCCGGTGTCGGCGACCATCGGGCGAAGACGGTCGGTGTAGCTCAGCAGGTCATCGATGACCTCGTCGACCGAGATGGCCCGCCGGTTGTAGATCTTCACGAGCAGGTGGTTCTTCTGGTGCAGGGCACCCTCCACCTTCTGGCGAAGGATGTTCTCGTCGAACAGGTCTTGAATCCGGATGCCGACCCGGTTGATCTTGTCGGCATACGCTGGCCCAATGCCGCGGCCGGTGGTGCCGATCTGCCGCTTGCCGAGGAAGCGCTCTGTGACCTTATCGAGGGTGCGGTGGTACTGCGTAATGACGTGCGCGTTCGCGCTCACGAGGAGCCTGGAGACATCCACGCCACGACTGGTCAGTGCATCGAGCTCGTTGAAGAGCACCTCGATGTCGACGACGACGCCGTTGGCGATCACCGGGATGACACCATCGGTCAGGATCCCAGAGGGCAACAGGTGCAGCGCATACTTCTGGTTGCCGACGACGACGGTATGGCCGGCGTTGTTGCCACCGTTGAACTTGACCACGTAATCGGTGCGGTCACTCAGCAGGTCGGTGGCCTTGCCTTTGCCCTCGTCGCCCCACTGGGCGCCAATGATAACAATTGCGGGCACGGATGCTCCTCCGAGAAAGGGCCGACGGCCGGGGGGATTACACCCCAGCTTACCCGTCGAAGCGCACGTGCTGCAGGATCCACGAATGCATGGTGACGGCGGCCGCCGCTGATGCATTGATGCTGCGGGTGGAACCGAACTGGCTGATCTCCACGATCATTGCCGCCGCGGCGAGCGCCTGCGCCGACAACCCCGGCCCCTCCTGCCCAAACAGCAGCACGCACCGCTCGGGCAACCCCACCGTCTCGAGCAGCACGCTGCCCTCCACATTATCGATCGCGACAATGGGCAGCTCGTGCTCGGCGGCCCAGACCACGAATGTCGCCACATCCTCGTGATGCAGCACGTGCTGGTACCTGTCGGTGACCATGGCGCCACGTTTGTTCCAGCGCCGCCGCCCGATGATGTGCACGGTCGCGGCCCCGAAGGCGTTGGCACTGCGCACAATCGAGCCGATGTTCATGTCGTGCTGCCAGTTTTCGATGGCCACGTGAAAGGGATGCCGCGTGGTGTCAAGGTCGGTAGTGATCGCCGCTATCGTCCAATACCGATACCGATCGATGACGTTGCGTGAGTCCCCGGCCGTGAGCAACTCGGGGTCGTAACGTTCGTCGGTGGGTAGCGCCCCCCGCCACGGACCAACCCCGTTGGTCGTCAATTCGACGCTCGGATTCGGTTCAAGTTCCACCTTGCGAGGCTAGCGGCTGTTAATCTCTGCACATGCCTGTGAGCTCGCCGTGGACCGCCAACGGCCCCAATCTCGTCATCGCGGGTGACAACCGTGCCGTGATCGCGGCACTGCCGAGCGAGAGCTTTCGCCTGATCTACCTTGACCCGCCGTTCAACACCGGGCGCATGCAGACCCGCACCACCATCACCACAAAACGAAGCGCCGACGGCGCCAGAACCGGCTTCCAGGGCCGCAGCTACGAGACCATCAAGGGCGTGCTCTACGGCTACGACGACAGGTTCGCCGACTATTGGGAGTTCCTCGAGCCGCGACTGATTGAGGCATGGCGGGTACTGGCCGACGACGGCACGCTCTACCTCCATCTCGACTACCGGGAGGCGCACTACGCGAAGGTCGTGCTCGACGCGCTGTTCGGTCGCGAGTGCTTTCTCAACGAGATCGTCTGGGCGTACGACTACGGAGCCCGGGCAACCCGCAAGTGGCCGGCCAAGCACGACACGATCCTCGTCTACGTGAAAAACCCGAAGACCTACTACTTCGACAATCTCGCCGTCGACCGAGAGCCGTATATGGCACCCGGGCTCGTTACGCCCGAGAAGGCCGCTCGTGGCAAGCTTCCCACCGATGTCTGGTGGCACACAATCGTCTCCCCGACCGGCAAGGAGAAGACCGGGTACGCAACCCAGAAGCCGGAGGGGATCGTGCGCCGCATCATCCAAGCCTCCAGCGCGGAAGGCGACTGGGTTCTCGATTTCTTCGCCGGCAGCGGCACGACCGGGTCGGTCGCC
>JANXTJ010000295.1 GCA_025352485.1 Salinibacterium sp. | reverse complement strand
GGATCTGGCACTGGTCCCGGATCAGCCGGTTTACATGAATATGTTCCTCGGCCGTGAGCTCACTACCGGCCCGCTCCACATTCTCGACCGGCGGAAGATGGCCAAGCAGACCCAGGAATTGCTGGATGAACTCGACGTGCGCATCCCGTCTGCCAAGGCGACCCTCAGCGACCTTTCCGGAGGCCAACGCCAAGGCGTAGCCATCTGTCGCGCCACGCACTGGGCGTCCGGGCTCGTGCTGCTGGATGAACCGACTGCCGCGCTGGGCGTTGCTGAAACCGCGAAAGTGGAGCAACTCATCCTTAGGTTGAAAGAACGTGGCGCCGCGGTGCTTATCGTCAGCCACAACATGGACCAGGTGTTTCGCATCGCGGACCGAGTGTCGGTGTTGCGTCGCGGCACGCAAGTGGCGACGAAGAAGCTGTCGGAGACCAGCCACAACGACGTCGTCGCAATGATCACCGGGCTCAGCTCGTGAGCAATTCTGCCACTGCCAATGGTGCGCTTATGAGCAGTGAGATTGCCGAGCAGCCGCACCGCTGGCTTGATCTCATCTCCGCGCAGCAGGAGCAGCTCGAAACGGCCGGCCAGTGGCTGGCTGCGGCCGACTACGACTCGCTGATTTTCGTTGCACGCGGAACCAGCGATCACGCCGCGATGTACGGTCAACATATCTACCAAGCCGCTCTTGGCCGGCCGGCACATCTCGCAACTCCGAGCGTCTCGTCGGTCTACGGCACCAATATCTTTGGGCCGCGGCAGCTCGTCGTTGCGATCTCGCAGTCAGGCGCCTCCCCGGACTTGCTCGCGACCCTTGACTCTGCGCATGCTGCGGGAGCAAAAATCATCGCCCTCACGAATAACGTGGACAGCCCGATGGCAACCCTTGCGGACACCCACATTGACTTGTCTGCCGGCCCTGAGCTGTCTGTCGCGGCCACGAAAACTTATACGGCCGAGTTGGTTGCCCTGTTCGCGTGCGTCGAACTTGCCAAGGGGTCGACCTATGAGTCGGTTCGTGCGTCCATCCAGACGCTCTCGACAAAGGCGCTCCAAATCTTGCGGGACCTACCGAAGTCCGTCCTACCCGCGGTAGAAGCGCTCGCTGCCGCTGATCGCGTGTTGGCTATTGGCCGTGGCCCCTCGACCTCGAGCGCGAAGGAGGCTGCGTTGAAGCTCATGGAGACCTGTCGTCTCCCGGCGTCTGGATGGAGCGCGGCCGATGCGAAGCACGGGCCGATTGGGCAGGTTGGCGTGGGAACCGTGGCGATCCTATTCACGTCGGCGGGTGCGGGATCGGAGTCGGTGACTTCGCTTCGTGCGACGCTTACCGAACTCGGCGCATCCATTTTCGTGATCGGAGGCGAGGCTCACGACGATGACCAAGGAACGCTCATCCTCGACCTCCGCGAGGCCGACGTCGATGTGAACCTCTTGCCGGTTCTCGAAATTCTTCCCGCGCAGGTCATCGCACGGGAGCTTTCCCTTCGGCTCGGGCTCAACCCAGACCAACCCAGAGGGCTCAAGAAAGTCACAACTACCTTCTAGCGTCGGACCGGATTTTCGCACCCCATACGTCGGCAGCGGCATTATTTTTGCCCCGCAACCGAGAACCCACATCAGCCGGCAGTGCAGCTGGGGCCCGGTCAGTACGAGCTGCGATCCTCCGGCGCGCTAGCCACCCATCTGCTGGCCAGTGCCTCGGATCCGCGCGCCAGTAGGGCAACGTCGGCACCGACGAGCACGAAGTCGGCTCCCGCGTCGAGGTAGTTCTGAGCGACGGTCGGGTCGAAGGCATTTATGCCGACCGGTTTACCCGCCGAGTGTGCCCCCGCGAAGGCCCGGATCGCGGCAGCGGTGACGTCCGGATGGCTTTGCTGGCCGAGCAGGCCCATGGATGCGGCCAGGTCGCTGGGGCCAACGAAAAGCCCGTCGATACCGTCAACGGCGGCGATCTCCGGGGCCGAATCTACACCGGCGGCGGTCTCGATCTGCACCATCAGCGACACGTGTTGCTGCGCTTGGCTGAGGTAATCGTCGACCCGGTTCCAGCGGGCCGAGCGCGCCAGCGCGGAGCCCACGCCTCGTCGTCCGGCGGGCGGGTAGCGCACCATCTCCACGATCGACCGCGCCTGAGCGGCGGAGGAGACCATCGGAACGAGGATGTTTTGCGCGCCGAGGTCGAGCACCTGCTTGATGAGCCTCTCGTCGCCGGAGGGAAGCCGGACGACGGGGGTGGCGGGGTAGGCGGCGACGGCCTGCAGCTGGGCGAACACCGATCCGAGGCTATTTGGGGAATGCTCCATGTCGATCAGGAGCCAGTCGAGCCCACCGCCCGCACAGATTTCGGCGACCAGTGCGGATCCGGAACACACCCACATACCAGCCAGCGGCCGGTCGGCTGTGGCCAGTCGCTCTCGGAAGGTCGGGCTCAGACGAATCGACATGTGACGGTTCCTAACGGTCCGAAGTCGGCGAGCACATCGTCGCCCTTCGCCACCCACATCGGGCGGGTGAATGAGCCGGAGAGAATCGTCTCGCCGGCTTCCAGGCGCGCCCCGTGCTGATGAATCTTGTTGGCGAGCCAGGCCACACCGCGTGCCGGATGGTCGAGCACGCCCGCGGCGACCCCCGTTTCCTCGATCTGGCCATTCTTGTAGAGCAGCCCCGGCACCCAGCGCAGGTCGACCTCACCCGGGCGCTTGTGCGTCTCGCCGATCACCATTGCGCCGTAGGCCGCGTTGTCGCTGATCGTGTCGACGATCGTTCGTCCGGTCAGCTCAATGTGCGAATTGAGGATTTCGAGGGCGGGAACGACGTAGTCAGTTGCTCCGAGCACATCCTCGAGCGTGCAGTCGGGGCCGACGAGGGGCGCGTTTAATACGAAGGCGAGCTCGACCTCGACTCGGACGTTTGAGAACTGATCGACCGGGATGTCGGTGCCAGACCGGTAGACAGTGTCGCCAAACATGACGCCATAGTCCGGCTCGGTGATGCCGGTCGCCTGTTGCATCGCCTTCGACGTGAGCCCAATCTTGCGCCCCACCAGGGTGCGGCCGGCCGCGAGGTTCTTGTCGCGCCAGACACCCTGGATCGCGTAGGAGTCCTCGATGGTCGCGTCCGGGTAGCGCGCGGTAATCCGCTCGATCACCCGATGGGTGCGATCGGCCTCGGCAAGCTCATCCGCGATGGCGCTGATGGTCTGGCTGTCCAACATCCGATTCCCTCTCGCTGTGTGTGATTTTCGGTCTAGAGCTGATTGCCGAGCTTGTATTCGCCCTGTGCCTCTTCACCGCGGCGGGTGTACGAGAAGCCATCGGCGCCGATGGTCACCGCCATTTCAGACGAAGTGGTGCGCGTGACAACCGGCTGGGGATTGCCGTCGAGGTCGAGCACCAGCGAGGCCTCGGAATACCACGACGGCACCACGGGATTGCCCCACCAGTCGCGCCGCTGGTTGTCGTGCACATCCCAGGTGATAACCGGGTTATCGGGGTCGCCGGTGTAATAGTCCTGGGTGTATATCTCGACGCGGTGGCCATCCGGGTCGCGCAGATAAAGGTAGAACGCGTTTGACACACCGTGTCGGCCGGGCCCGCGTTCAATGGCGTCGGAGCGGCGAAGGGCGCCGAGCGTGTCGCAGATGGCGAGGATGTTGTGCTTCTCGTGGGTGGCAAAACAGATGTGGTGCATGCGAGGTCCGTCGCCCCCGGTCATCGCGGTGTCGTGCACGCTCGGCTTGCGCCGCAGCCACGCTGCGTACACGATCCCCTCATCGTCCTGGATGTCTTCGGTGACCCGAAAGCCCAGCGCCTGCATGAAGTTCACCGCGCGCGGCACGTCGGGAGTGACCTGATTGAAGTGGTCGAGCCGCACCAGCTCGCCGGGGGAATGAAGGTCGTATCGCCACGACATCCGCTCGACATGGTCGGTCTGGAAAAAGAATTCGTAGGGAAAGCCGAGCGGGTCTTCGACGCGCACAGAGTCGCCGATCCCGTTCACAAAACCGTCGGGGCGGCGCTTGACGCGGCAGCCCAGTTCCGTATAAAACGCGACGGCCTTATCGAGGTCGCCGGCGGTACGAACGCGGTACGAGAAGGCCGCCACCGCGGCGATCGGTCCCTGCCGAAGCACAAGGTTGTGATGGATGAACTCCTCGGTGGAGCGCAGGTACAGGGTGCTGTCGTCTTCTTCCGTGACATAGAGCCCCAGGATGTCGACGTAGAACTGGCGCGACGCTGCGAGGTCGGTGACGACGAGTTCCATGTAAGCGCAGCGCAGGATGTCCGGCGGCGGGGCCTGGGGGGTCGGCACGGCGTTGTCGCTATGGGTCCGGGCCTCCTGCGACACGTAGAAGCCCGACGAGGTCAGTGTCATGTCGTCACGCCTGGTCATGACGCACTCTTTCCGAATGTGGGGTTGTGCGCCTCGCCGAGCGTGATGTGCACGGCCTGCTGGTCGGTGTAAAAGTCGATCGACCGGTACCCGCCCTCGTGCCCGAGGCCTGACGCCTTCACGCCGCCGAACGGAGTGCGCAGGTCGCGCACGTTGTTGGAGTTGAGCCAGACCATCCCCGCCTCGACCGCCTGCGAGAAGTTGTGCGCGCGCTTCAGGTCGTTTGTCCAGATGTAGGCGGCGAGCCCGTAGCGCACACCGTTGGCGAGCTCGAGCGCTTCCTCGTCCGTGTCGAACGGCGTGATGGTTACGACCGGGCCGAAGATCTCTTCCTGAAAGATTCGGGCAGCCGCGGGTACGTCGGCGAACACCGTGGGGCGCACGAAGTTGCCGGTCTCGAAGCCGTCGGGGCGGGAGCCGCCGGCCACCAACCGGCCCTCTGACTTTCCGAGTTCGACGTAGCTCATGACTTTGTCGTAGTGCTCGGGATGCACGAGCGCCCCCACCTCCGTCGCCGGGTCCTGCGGGTAGCCGACCACGACCCGGTCTGCCTGCGCCGCATAGCGCTGCACAAACTCGTCGTACACCGGGCGTTCGACGAGGATGCGACTGCCGGCGGTGCAGCGCTCGCCGTTGAGGGAGAAGACCCCAAAGATGGTGGCGTCGATGGCGGCGTCGAGGTCGGCATCGGCGAACACCACGGCCGGGCTTTTGCCGCCGAGCTCCATCGACAGCCCCTTGAGGAATGGGGCGGCGTTAGCGAAGATGAGCTGCCCGGTGCTGCTCTCCCCGGTGAAGGAGATGAGCGGCACGTCGGGGTGCCTTACCAGCGCGTCGCCGGCATCCTCGCCGAGACCGTTCACGAGGTTGAAGACGCCGGGCGG
>JANXTJ010000262.1 GCA_025352485.1 Salinibacterium sp. | reverse complement strand
TCGCGGGTTCGTGCGCTTCGAACGGGCTCCGCGAGGGAGAGCAGAATGCTCTCGGGCGTGCCGGATCGGCGACACAGCAGTGCCGCCTTGCTCCACACCTCCAGCCAGAACGTGCACATCACCTCGTCGGCGACCCTCACGTCACCGTGACGCCGGAGGAATAGCCCGTAGGTGAGCGCGCAGAACTGGTCGTAGAGCAAGGAAAACGATGCGGTGTCTCCCGCTGCGATGCGGCGAAACAGATTCACTCCGGGCTCGGACGAGATCGTTTTTACCGGCATCCTTAGACGCTATTCCCCCCGAGCAGTTCGCCTCCGGCTCTGGCTATGTGCTCGGCGAGTGGTTACTGTCTCTGAGGTATTCGCGATGCATCGCGGTCTGCGCCAGCGCCGAGTAGAGCAGGTAACCGCGCAGGTTGCCCCACCCGGCCGTCCAGCTGAGTCGGCTGGCAATCTCCCAGACGGTGGGCGAGCCACCCTCGGCGAGCACATCCCGCACCTGGCGGGATCGAATCCCGTGGTGTTCGGCGCAGGCGGCGGCCCGCTCGACTAGGCCGGTGAAACGGTAGCCATGACCGGGCAGCACCTCATAGTCGGCGAAGCGCGCGACCTTCTCGAGGGAAGCGAGATAGTCCGCGAGGGGGTTAGTGACACTCGGGCCGCCAAGGCCAAGGCCGGAGAAGATCGATGGCAACACGTGATCGCCGGTGAAGATCAGGGCTCGCGCGTCATCTCGAAGTGACAGGTGCCCTGCGGTGTGCCCCGGGGTCCACACCGCCAGCAGATCGAAGCCGGGAATGTCGAGGCGCTGCCCGTCGGCGACGACAGCGTCGGCGTGGAATTCTGGGGAGGCGGCGGCGAGCGCGTGCACCTCAGCCATTTCCGCGCGCCGTTCTCCGGGCACCCCCCAGCTCTCCAACTGGGGACCAGTGGCCGCGACAGCCCATCCCCCGGCAAGCGCCTGCTGCTCCCGCTCGTGAAGAATCACCCGCGCGCCGGTCTCCCGCCGAACGCGGTGTGCCATTCCGAGATGGTCGGGATGCAGGTGCGTGGCGACAACGCTGGGCACCTGTGCGGGTGCGCCGCCCAGTTCGCCGAGCGCCGCCAGCAACGCCGCCCAGTTTGCCTCGGTATCCCAGCCTGGATCGACGAGGTGCACGCCCCCTGCGCTATCCCGCAACAGATAGCACAGCGAATAAGGGATGTGGCCGCCGGGCATTTCTAGCGCGAGCGCCCAGACGTCCGACCGCACCTGCTCAAGCGGGGGGATGGTGCCGGCGCGCTCCGCCGCCTGCTGGGCGCGACTCGTGGCTTCCATTGGCCCGAGACTATCCGAGCGCGGTGATCGGCACGCGGCTACCGTAGAGGCATGTGCAGAAACATTTACGTTCTTCATAACTTTGAGCCGGCTGCGAACGCCGAGGAAGTCCATGCCGCCGCCCTGCAATACGTGCGAAAGGTCAGCGGCTCCACCAAGCCGTCACAGGCCAATACCCCCGCATTCGAGCGCGCCGTGCTCGAGATCGCCCACATTACTCAGCACCTGCTGGAGGATCTCGTGGCGAGCGCTCCACCGAAAGATCGCGAGCTCGAGGCGGCGAAGGCGCGCGAGCGATCGGCGAAGCGCTTCGCCACTGCTTAGCTTCGCCACTGCCTCACGGCGGCTACCGCTCAGCGGTGACCACTGCTTGGTCGCGACAGTAGCGAATTGCCGATACCGGGCGAATAGTAGCGGGCGGTGCGCCACCCCTGCTGACAGTTAGTGGGAGCAGACTGGGGGCATGGCCGAACCCACAGATACCCGCGTCGCGGTCTACATCGACTTCGACAACATCGTGATCTCACGCTTCAGCCAGGTAAACGGTCGCTTCGGCCGGCAGCAGAAGATGAAAGACCTCGACCCCCTCGAACCCGAGACGGCAAAAATGCTCGACGATGCCACGGTCGATCTCGGCGCCGTGCTCGACTTCGCGTCATCCTTCGGCACGGTCGCGGTGAGCCGGGCCTACGCCGACTGGTCGGTGCCGGTGAACTCTACCTACAGCCAGCAGCTCATCGATCGGGCGGTCGACCTCATCCAACTGTTTCCGGCGACGAAGGCCGGTAAGAACGGGGCCGACATCCGGTTGGCGCTGGATGTCACGGACGACCTGTTTCGTTTCCCGCACCTGACCCACGTTGTCATTGTCGCCGGCGACTCTGACTACATCGCGCTCGCGCAGCGCTGTAAACAGCTCGGGCGCTACGTCGTCGGCATCGGGGTGACCGGATCTGTCAGCCCCGCTTTCGCACTCGCCTGCAATGAGTTCAAAGATTACGACGCGCTGCCGGGCGTCACCGCTGCCCCTCGGCAAGCTCCGGCCCGGGCGCGAAAACAACAGAAGACCGCGGTCGAGCCGTCGAACCCCGCGGCAGACCTGCTTGTCAAAGCGCTGCAACTCGCTCAGACCAAGAATGACGACGAGTGGCAGTCCGCCTCTGGCATCAAGAGTCAGATGCTTCGGCTCGACCCCACCTTTCAGGAGCGGGCGCTGGGCTTCAAGTCGTTCACCGACTTCGCGTCATCCCTACCCGAACATGTCGAATTGGATGACGGCACGACGTTGCGCAAGATCCGGCTGCGCGCAAAAAGCTGAACGGCCTACGGCCGAGCGGTCGCGACCTCAGTGAAATGCTCGACCACCGCGGGCGACTCGTAAAACGGGTGCAGCAGCTCCCGCCACCGCTGAAACTCTGGCGATCCACGGAAGCCGACCTCGTGAGCTTCAACGCTGTCCCAGCCCACCAAGAGCAGGTAACTGCTCGGGCTTTCGATGCCACGGGAAATACTCAGGTGGCGAAATCCTGGCGCCGCCGAGATGATCGGCAGCGCAAGTTCGAGGGCACGCTCGAATTCGTCCTCCCGCCCGGGCGTTACGGGAAGCAGGGCATGCTCAAGAATTCCGTCGGTCATGCGCCAACAGTAGCGGCCGCCGCGAGTACTACCCGCCCGAGAGCTGCCGCCGGATCAGCGCAGCGACCGCGACCATGCCTCGCTCGTTCGGGTGGAAAGCGGGGATGCCTCGCACAATCGGTCGAAATCCCGCGACCCACGGTGCCACGGATCCGAGGGCATGAGCCTCGCTTGCGGCCGCCACCGGCACCAGTTCTGCTCCCGATCGTGCGGCCGCCCGCTCGAAGGCATCGTTGAGACCGTGCCCGAGCCGTCGGAAGCCCTCGCGGGTCGCGTCATCGAATGGTGCCTCCCGATAGGAGGGAATATCGGCGCCGAAGATCGTCAGGTATTGCACAAGCAGCACCCGTGCCCGCGGGGCGCGCGAATGCACAGCATCGACGATGCGTGCCAGGCCCTCGGCGGCCCGCTCGATGTCGTCAGCGCCGATGGGGGGCACGGCGTCGGCACGCGGGGGGCGGCGCAACCACCCGGCCCAGCCGGCTTTGAGCAGCGAGACGGCGTAGCGCAGATCGTTGCCGCCGGCCGTGATCGTGACGAGGTCGGCATCCGGCGTCATCCCGTCAATTTGCGGCACAAATCTGCGCAAGAGCAGGCGTTGCTCCGTGTCGAGAATGCTGGATGTGGTGGCCCCCGATACCGTCAGATCGGTCAGGCGTGCGCCCAGCCCTGCCGCCAACAGGTGGGGGTAGTTGCGAGCGGACCGTCCGGCCCCGCGATCGAGGATGGGGCGAATTCCGGGGCCAGCCGCAAACGAACTTCCGAGGGCAATCAGATGGGCGAAGGGCACCCGCTCATCCTGTCACCCTCGCCAAGACGATCATTGAGTCGTAGCGTGAGGCATGCCCTTCGAGCCCGCCGACTACACCGTGCCCCTTGACCACGCCCGCGCGCACGCCGCTCGCTGGCTCGCCTCAGTACCGACCCGACCCGTTCGACCGACCAGAACGGCCGACGAGCTGGACTTCGGCGGCCCGCTGCCGAGCGGCCCCACCGATCCGGTCGCGGTGATCGATGAGCTCGCCGCCAAGGCAGAACCCGGCCTGATGGCGATGCCGTCCGGCAAGTTTTTCGGCTGGGTCATTGGCGGCACGCTGCCCGCCGCCCTCGCCGCCGACTGGTTGGTCAGCGCCTGGGATCAGAACGCCGCCATGCGCTACGCGACGCCCGCCACGGCCGCGATCGAGGAGACCGCGGCGGTCTGGCTGCTCGACCTGCTGGGGCTGCCGTCGCTCTCTGATGTCGGATTCACAACCGGCGGTACCGCAGCGAACATGGTCGGTCTCGCCGCCGGCCGGGGGGAGGTGCTGCGCCTTGCCGGCTGGGACGTCAACACCGCTGGACTGCAGGGCGCCCCCAAGATCACCGTGCTCGCGGGCGCAGAAGTGCACATCTCTGTCAATCTCGCGTTGCGCTACCTCGGGCTGGGCCTGCCACAACTGGTCGAAGCCGACGGGCAGGGTCGTATGAAACCGGATGCCCTCGCGCTCGCCTTGGCGGAGGTAGACGGCCCCGTGATCGTCGTCCTGCAGGCCGGAAACCTGCACTCGGGAGCCTTCGACCCGATGCGCGACTGCATCGAGATCGCTCACGAAAACAGCGCCTGGGTGCATGTCGATGGCGCCTTCGGCCTCTGGGCGGCGGCAAGCTCGCGCTGGACCGCAGAGCTTGACGGACTCGACCTCGCCGACTCCTGGGCGACCGACGCTCACAAGACCCTCAACGTGCCGTATGACTGCGGCGTCGCAATCGTGGCGAGCCCGCCCGCCGTTCGCTCCGCGTTCGGTGCGCGCACGAGCTACCTGATCCAAGATTCGACGGGCGCCGCCGACCCGATGGATGCCGTGCCCGAGATGTCGCGTCGCGGGCGCGGCATCCCGGTCTGGGCAGCGCTGCGATCACTGGGGCGCTCCGGCGTGGTGCAGCTCGTCGACGGCCTGGCCGACCGGGCGCGCGAGTTGGCCGGCGCGCTCGGGGCGATTCCGGGCGTCGATGTTCTCAACGAGGTCGTTTTCACGCAGGTCTGCCTGTCGTTCGGTGACGACGAACGCACCAAGCGGGTCACGCAGGCGCTCATCGCTGACGGGGTGGTCTGGATGTCGGGCTCGCGCTGGGCCGGACGCGACGTGCTGCGCATCTCGGTCAGCAACTGGTCGACGGATGACGCGGATGTCGCGGCCGCGGTCGACGCCGTCACACGTGCAATGGCCGTCAGCGGGTAGGTCCCTGATCGGCCTCGTCAGCCGCTCCTGAGCGACCCCGTCAGCGGGTAGGGCGGGTAACCGAATTCAGGAAGCTCACGGTCGATTCCAGCGCGGCCTGGGCATCCGGCGTAGCCAGGTGAAACTGGTACTCATGCGGCAACGCCGGCAGATGGTTGTCG
>JANXTJ010000241.1 GCA_025352485.1 Salinibacterium sp. | reverse complement strand
AGCGGGTAACCGCGCGGCGCAAACCGAGGGCTCTGGCGTTTCCGGCCCGGAGGGCGGACCGGAATTGAGTGAAGACGACCAGGCGCTTCTCGACCAGGCTGGCATCGACTTGGTTGCGGAGATGCGCTCTGACATGCTGCGCGCGCAGGCGGAGCTCGTGAACTTCCGCACCCGGGTGGAGCGCGACCGCGCGGCGAATCGCGACGCCGTCATCGCCGAAGTGATTCGCTCGCTGCTGCCAGCACTCGACGACCTGTCGCGGGCCGAGGCTCACGGCGACCTCGTCGATGGCGCGCCGATGACGATCGTGGCGCAGAAACTGCGTGGCGCATTCGAGAAATATGGCCTGAAGCAAATCGGGGAAAAGGGCGAGGTCTTCGACCCCGAATTTCATGAGGCCGTCGTGCAGTTTCCGTCACCTGATGTCACGATCAACACCATCGCGGACGTAATTGAGCCCGGTTATGTCTTGGGGGACCGGCTCGTGCGGGCCGCCAAGGTGGCCGTCTCCGTTCCGGCCGAGTAGGGCCGGAAGGAAGCGCCGGTGGCAAGCCAAGACTGGTTCGACAAGGACTTCTACGCCGTACTCGGCGTCTCGAAGGACATCTCTGCGGCGGAACTGAAGAAGGTTTATCGCAAACTCGCGCGCCAGCATCACCCGGACTCCAATCCGGGTGATGCCAAAGCCGAGTCGCGGTTTAAGGAGATTAGCGAGGCCCATTCCGTGCTCGCCGACCCCACGCTTCGCAAGGAATACGACCAGGTTCGAGCCATGGGTTCGGGCGCGCGCTTTCAGGCGGGCGGCCGTCCCGGGCAGCCGAGCGGCTTCGAGGATGTCTTTGGCGGGCTCTTCAACAACGGCCAACAGCGCTCTAGCGGTGCGCAGGCCGGCGGCAATAACTTCGAAGACCTGCTCGGTGGCATGTTCGGTGGCGGCGGCTTTGGTTCCTCCAACGGCGGCTATCGCGGCGCCGGTGGGCCGACCAAGGGTCGGGATGTCACGGCCTCAACGACCCTCGATTTCATCACGGCCATCAACGGCGAGACGATCAAGCTCCAGCCCTCAGGTGGCAAGCCGATCAACGTCAAGATCCCGGCCGGAGTCAGCGACGGCCAGAAGATCAAGCTGAAGGGTCGTGGCGAGCCCAGCTACGACGGCGGTTCCGCGGGTGATCTCGTGCTGTCGATTTCGGTGCGAAAGCACCCCGTTTTCGAGCGCGACGGCCTGAACCTGAGGGTCGATGTTCCCGTCACCTTCGTGGAGGCGGCCCTGGGCGCGACCATCGAGGTGCCCACCCTCGGCGGCGACCCGGTGAAGCTTCGGGTGGCCCCGGGAACCCCCAGCGGCCGGATCCTGCGGGTAAAAGGTCGCGGCGTGACCACCGCTCGCGACACCGGCGACCTACTTGCCGAGGTGCAGGTGGCCGTGCCTGGCCGCATCCCTGAAGAGGCGCTGAAGCACCTCGAAGAGTTCGCGAAAGCCATGCCAGACGAGAACCCGCGGGCCGAGTTGCTCGAGCGGGCCAAGAGCGACCACTGATGGCCGTGGCAGGGATAGACGAGTTTTCACCGGTATTCGCCATCGCGGTGGCCGCCGAACTCGCCGGAATGCACCCGCAGACCCTTCGACAGTACGACCGGCTCGGGTTGGTCAGCCCCACTCGCACGGCTGGTCATTCCCGGCGCTACTCAATGAGGGATGTCGTGCAGCTGCGCGAGATCGCCGCACTATCGGCTCAGGGCCTCAACCTCGAGGGCATAAAACGGATCCTCGAGCTCGAGAACCAGGTGTCGGCCCTCGGCGCCAGAGTGCGGGAACTGGAGCACGCGCTCGCGGATGAGCTGCTGGCGCGACCGGGGCGCCGCGTGTTCGCCGCGGGGACGGCGGGCGAGGTCGTGTCGCTGCGTGCGGGCGTGCGGGCCGAGAGATCCAATCAGGTCGTCGTCTGGCGACCGCTGCGCAGAAGCTGAGGCCCCCGGTGACCATCGGATTCGATTTCGATGCGCTGCGGCGCTACCCGGATATCGAGGAACCTAACCTCTTCGCCGTCGACGCCAGCGATCGACTCATCCTCGATGAGGCGGCCGAACTACTGGCCGCGGTCGGCCCCGGCGAGGTGGTGGTCGTGGGCGACGGCTATGGCGCGTTAACCCTGGGCTCTGGTGCGCGAGATGTTCGCGTTTTTCAAGACTCCGTCGTCGGGCAGCGCGCACTGGTTGCCAACTCGCACGGCGAGAGCTACCGCAACCTGCCGCTGGGCGAAGAGTTGTTCACCGGTGCCCGCGTGGTCTTGATGCAGCTGCCGCGCTCGCTGGAGGAGCTCGATGAGCTGGCCGCGAGCGTCGCACACTGGGCCGCCGACGATGTGATCCTCTATGCGGGCGGTCGGATTAAACACATGACACCGGCGATGAACGGGGTGCTTGCCCGGCACTTCGGGCGGGTCGACGTGACCCACGCCCGGCAGAAGTCACGCGTGCTGGTGGCATCCCAACCGATCCGCGGCACGCTCGCGCCGACGCGCCGCCAGTTCCACGACGATCTCGGGCTGTGGATCTGCGCCACGGGTTCCGCCTTTGCCGGCACGAAGGTCGACATCGGCACCCGCGCGCTTTTGGCCGTACTAGCGCAGGCGGCACCGCACGCGGCGATCGCGATCGACCTCGGCTGCGGAACGGGCGTGGTCGCGGCGGCCCTCGCGCGTGCTCGGCCCGGCATTGCGGTGCTGGCCAGCGATGCCTCGTGGGGAGCCGTCGAATCCACTCGTCTCACCATGGCTGCCAACGAACTGACCACGGTGACGATCGCCTGGGATGACGCGCTCAGCGAGCAACCCGACGCCAGCGTGGATCTCGTTCTCCTGAATCCGCCCTTCCACCTCGGCGGCACTGTACATACCGGAGCAGCCTCGAAACTCTTTGCAGCTGCGGCCCGCGCGCTGCGGCCCGGCGGCGAACTCTGGACCGTCTACAACTCGCATCTGGGGTACCGGCCAGAACTGGCTCGCACGGTCGGCCCGACCCGCGAAGTCTCCCGCAACACCAAATTTACGGTGGCCGTTTCGGTCAAGAGCGACGCGCTGAACGAAGGGCAGTAATGGCGAATTTGCAGGGTGCGCCCGGCACCGGCGAAGAACAGCAGACCGCGCTACAGCGCTACGGCGTCAATCTCACCGACATCGCGCGCGAGGGCAAACTCGACCCGGTCATCGGGCGGGACGCCGAGATACGCAGGGTGAGCCAGGTGCTCACCCGACGCACCAAGAACAACCCCGTGCTGATCGGCGAACCGGGCGTCGGCAAGACGGCCGTCGTCGAGGGGCTGGCCCAGCGCATTGTTGCAGGCGATGTCGCCGATTCGCTCAAAGGGAGGCAACTTGTCGCGCTCGACCTCGCGGCGCTGGTCGCCGGTGCCAAATACCGCGGCGAGTTTGAGGAGCGGCTGAAAGCCGTGCTGAAAGAAATCAAGGAGTCAGACGGCCAGGTCATCACCTTCATCGACGAGCTGCACACGCTCATGGGCGCCGGCGGCGGGGAGGGATCGGTTGCGGCATCCAACATGCTCAAGCCGATGCTCGCGCGCGGCGAGCTACGCCTCATCGGGGCGACCACCCTCGACGAGTATCGCCAGTACATCGAGAAGGATGCCGCGCTCGAGCGCCGCTTTCAACAGGTGTTCGTGGGCGAGCCCTCCGTCGAAGACACTGTCGCGATTCTGCGCGGGCTGAAGGAGCGCTATGAAGCACACCACAAGGTGGCCATCGCCGATTCGGCCCTGATCGCGGCGGCGACCCTGAGCAACAGGTACATCACCGGGCGCAAGCTGCCCGACAAGGCGATCGACCTCATCGACGAGGCGGCATCCCGGCTGAAGATGGAGATTGACTCCTCGCCCATCGAGATCGACCAGCTCAAGCGTGCCGTTGACCGGCTGCGCATCGAGGAGCTCGCCCTCAAGAAAGAGAAAGACGATGCAGCCAAGGCGCGGCTCGCCAAACTCCGCGAGGACATGGCCGCGCGGGTGGCCGAGCTCGGCGAACTTCAGGCGCGTTGGAACATCGAGAAGGCGTCGCTGACCAGAGTGGGCGAGCTGAAGACGCGCCTCAACGACGCCCGTATCGAGCTCGACAGGGCGATGCGCGAGGGTGACTACCAGCAGGCCTCGAAGCTCAACTACGAGACCATCCCCGGCATCGATACCGCGCTCACCGACGCCGAATCCGATGGGCAAACGGGGCCGCGCATGGTCAACGACCAGGTCACCGAGGAGGACATCGCCAGCGTCGTGGCCGCCTGGACCGGCATCCCGATCGATCGCCTGACGCAGGGTGAGTCTGAGAAGCTGCTGCACCTCGAGACCGAGATCGGCAAGCGCCTGATCGGCCAGCGGGATGCCGTGCGGGCCGTCTCGGAAGCGGTGCGCCGCACGCGTGCTGGCATTGCCGATCCCGACCGGCCGACCGGGTCTTTCCTGTTTCTCGGCCCGACCGGCGTGGGCAAG
>JANXTJ010000227.1 GCA_025352485.1 Salinibacterium sp. | reverse complement strand
GGAGGGCGAACTCGAGCTGTGGGCAGCGCTGGACCCCATCGCTCGGCTCGAAGCCCTGCTCGTCGCCGAAGATGCCCTCTCTGACGACTTCCGGGCCGTGGTCACCGCCGCTGCGGATGCCGCTGCCGCCGAGCTCAGGGCCGAGTGCATAGCGCTCGCCGACCCACCGCCACTGAGCATTTTCGACCACGTCTACGCCGGCCCGCACTCGCGAATCGACGAACAGCGCGCCGGCTACTCGCGCTACCTCGACAGCTTCGAGGGGAGCCAACCGTGACCACCCTGACACTGTCTAAAGCCATCGGCGCGGGACTGCGCCAGGCGCTGACCGACGACGACAGGGTCGTGCTGCTCGGCGAAGACATCGGCAAGCTCGGCGGCGTGTACCGAATTACGGATGAGCTGCAAGAAGAATTCGGCACCGACCGCGTGGTCGACACCCCGCTCGCCGAATCCGGAATCCTCGGAATCGCCGTGGGGCTCGCCTACCGCGGCTACCGCCCTGTCGTCGAGATTCAATTCGACGGCTTCATCTACCCGGCCTTCGACCAGATCGTCAGCCAGGTGTCGCGCATCCACAGCCGCACGCTCGGCGCCGTGCGCATGCCCATCACCATCCGCGTGCCATGGGCTGGGGGAATTGGCGCGGCCGAGCACCACTCCGACTCACCGGAGGCCTACTTCGCGCACACCCCCGGCCTGCGCGTGGTTGCCGTCTCCAACCCGCAAGACGCCTACGACATGATCAGGGAGGCAATCGCCTCCGACGACCCGGTGCTCTACTTCGAACCCAAGCGTCGCTATCACCTCAAGGCCGACGTCGATCTCGGGGCGCGCACCACCACCATGGGTTCCGCTCAGGTGGTGGTGGCGGGCGAACACGTCACCGTGCTTGCTTACGGCGGCACGGTGCAGACGGCTCGGGATGCCGCGGCCGCCGCCCGCGACGAGGGGGTGTCGGTCGAGGTAATCGACCTGCGGTCGCTCTCGCCGGTGGACTACCCGGTCATCGAGGCCTCCGTGCGAAAGACCGGCCACGTGGTCATCACCCACGAAGCCGCGCTCACCGGGGGGCTCGGCGCCGAACTCGCCGCGAGCATCACCGAGCGATGCTTCGACTTCCTGGAGGCCGCGCCGCTGCGGGTGACCGGCCACGACATCCCGTTTCCCCCCGCCAAGCTCGAGGGGCATCAGGTGCCCGACCTTGACCGCCTTCTCGACGGCATCAACATGGCCCTCGGCCGCGTCGCCGCCCCGAGCCCGGTCGGCTGACCGCGATGCTGCGCGAATTTCGCCTGCCGGACCTCGGCGAGGGCCTCACCGAATCCGAGGTCGTCGCCTGGCATGTGGCGGTCGGCGACCGCATCGAACTGAACCAGGTCATCGCCGACATCGAGACCGCCAAGGCCGTCGTAGAACTTCCATCGCCCTTCGCCGGGACTGTTGCGGCGCTGCACGCGGAGGCCGGCCAGACCATCACCGTCGGGGCGCCGCTGCTGACGTTTGATGTCGTCGGCGATGTATCCGCGCCCGCCTCGTTGCCCCCTTCGTCGTCCGCGGCGCTTCCGGGGTCTGGCGACAATGCCCAGGAACCGAACCTCGTGGGCTACGGCGCCAGGTCAGAATCGACGACGGCACGGCGCCGCACCCGAACGCACGTCGCGGCACTGCCGAGCACGTCAGCCGCCACGGCGCCAGTGCCGAGTGCTCCGACCGCAGCAGCCGAGCGCGCCCGATCCACCGCCAGTCCGGGCGCTCCGGGCGCCACGGAGCGCGCCCGATCCACTCCCCCGGTGCGCAAACTCGCTCGTGAGCTCGGCATCGATCTGACCACCGTCCAGGGAACGGGTCTGAATGGGCGAATCACCCGCCCCGACCTGATCGGCGCAGAAAACTCGCCGCGCGAAGAAGATGCGCTGCCCGGTGCCACGACGGTCACTCAGGGCGACACTCGAACTCCCATCAAGGGAGTGCGCAAAGCCATGGCCGCGGCGATGGTTTCTAGCGCGTTCACGGCTCCGCACGTCACGGAGTTTTTGACCATTGACGTCACGGCAACCACCGAATTTCTCGACCGACTCAAGTCCGATCGGGCCTTTGACAGCCACCGGATAACCCTGCTCACAGTCTGCGCCAGAGCGGTCTGCATCGCCCTCGCCCGCCATCCTGCCCTTAACAGTCGCTGGGATGACGCCGCCCAAGAGATCATCGAATTCGGCTCGGTCAACCTGGGAATCGCCGCGGCCACCCAGCGCGGCCTCGTCGTACCGAATATCAAAGATGCGGGGCGCCTCACCCTGGGCGGTCTCGCCGATGCCCTCAGCGCGTTGACCACCAGCGCGCGGGCGGGGGCG
>JANXTJ010000185.1 GCA_025352485.1 Salinibacterium sp. | reverse complement strand
CGCGGGTGTCGAGCCCGGCCGCGCTGACTCCCAAGACCAGCGCGAGGTTGGAGACGAGGCCGTCGTTAGCCCCGAATACGGCGGCACGGAACGAACCCGAAAGACGCTGCCGGCCGCGGGCGGCGAGGGCGCGCACCACCTCAGCGTGGATCTTCTCATCGGCCGCCATGGCATTCGTGGCGTCGTTGTCGGCCTCGTACGGCGAGCGAGTCTCGGCGTGCTGGGCCAGGGCGAGCACGAAGACCGATCCGAAGCGCCGAGCCAGGAAGCCCAGGGTGCGGGTGCGAAAGTCGCCCCGGCGTGGCTTGCCGACCTGATCGCCCAGCAGGTCGAGCCAGTGCTGTTCGTGCCGGCCCTCCGCGTCGGCGAGCGCCAGCAGAATCTCGCGCTCCTCCCCCGCGCGACGGGAGGCGAGGTCGCGGTAGACCGACGCCTCCGCCCTTTCATCAGCGAGATACTGACGCCAGCGGCGCAGGTCAGCCTTCGATGCCGTCATCGCGAATACTGGATTCCCCAGCCGACCGTCCACGACTGGCCGGGCTCGACCCAGTGCAGCCCCACCCCGGTGTTGAAGGCGTTCGGCGGGGCCGTCATCGGCTCGACGGCGACCGCAAGCCCTGTGCCGCCGTTCTTCGGGAAATCGCGGGTTGTAAAGACCTGCACGTAGGGGTGATTGTCGTCCTGCAGCAGGCGCACCTCCCTGCCGTCGGGTGCTCGCAGCACCGCGCTCACACCATCGACGGTAATCAGCCCACCGAAGGCATCGTCGAGCTCGAGATCCCGCACCAGGCGGCCGGGGCGCAGGTCGTAGTTGGGGCCGTCGACGTCGATCTCGCGAATCGGGTTGAGCCGGGCATCCACCTCGAACCGGGTCGCGGCATACACGGTGAGTTCGAGCTCTTCGGTCGGAACGTCGCTGATCGCCAGGAACGGGTGGGTGCCGATCGCGACCGGCGCCGTCGCGGCAGAGAGATTGCGCACCGAATGGGTGACGGTGATGCCGTCGCTGACCAGCTCGTAGCGCACCGTCGTGTCGAGGTGGAACGGGTAGCCGTGCTGGGGAAAGACGACCGCGCCGAGCGTCACCGTGCTCTCGGTGCGCTCGACCAGCCGGTATGCGGTGTAGCGCAGCAGGCCGTGTAGGGCGTTGTTTCGCTCCGGCTCGGTAATGGAAAGCCGCTGAGGCACACCATCGAGCTGCCACACCGCGTCCTCGATGCGGTTCGGCCACGGCATCAGAACAATTCCCGAGCAGAAGGGCGGCGGGCTGTCTTCTGGGTACGACTCGGTGAGGCCGACGCCGCCGATCGAGAGTTCGCGAAGCGCCGCCCCCAGTTCGGTGATGACGGCGTGGGCGTCGCCGTGGGTCAGAACATACTGTTCGCCCGTGGGGGCCGATGCCGTGGTGGTGGTCACCGCGCAAGCCTATCCGCGAGGGTGATCGCCATCCCGCGCGCTTCAAGCTCGGCCACGATCGCCGGCGGGGCGTCACCGGCGGTAACCAGCGTGTCAAAGGCGGCGATCGGGCCGATGACGGCCACCTCCGTATTGCCCAGCTTCGAGGCATCCGCAAGCAAAATGTGGCGGGCCGACGATCGCAGCACCCTGATCTTGATCTCGGCCTCCGGCAGGTTGAGATTGGTTACCCCGTGCTCGGGATGGATGCCGTTGCAGCCGATGAAGGCGATGTCGAGCCGCAGCGAATCGAGCATCGGCGCCGCGAACGGATTCACCAGCGAGTGTTGCAGCGGACGAAGTGTGCCCCCGGTGACCACCACGGTGAATCGTGGTAGCGCCGGCTCGAGGGCGAGGGCGATGGTCAAGCCACTCGTCACCACGACCAGGTCGCGCAGGTCGCGCCGCTTCACGAGCGCGAGGGCCAGCGCCATCGCGGTGCTTCCGGCATCGAGGTAGATGCTCTGGCCGGAAGCAACGAGCTGGGCGGCCGCCTGGCCGATCGCGGTCTTGGCGGCACTATCGGTTTCGATGGCCGACTCGAGGGTGGGCTCGCGGTCGGCCCCCGGCATCGCACCGCCGTGCACGCGAACCAGCGCTCCGGTCTCCTCGAGAGCGCTGAAATCGCCCCGGATGGTGACGTCGCTGACGCCCAGTTCGTGGCTGGCGTCTGTTACCCGCAGGAAGCCGCGCGCGGCAACAAGCGCGGCCAGCAGCTGGCGGCGCTGTTCCCTGCTTACGATTTCTTCCGTATTCGAAACCATCACTTTCGATATCGTAATGTCATGCTGACCGCGGGAATCACCAAACACGTCACCACCATGGCCGACGGGCGCGAGCTCAGCTACTACGACGACGCGCAAACCACCCTCCCCCGCGAGCGCAAAGCCGACCAGCGCACCCTCGATCCCCGTCCGCCGACCGCCGTGATGCGCCAAGACCCGCTTACCGGCGAGTGGATCTCGATCGCCGCCAACCGTCAGAATCGAGTCTTCCTGCCACCGGCAGACCAAGACCCGCTCGCGCCAGCCACCGCCGCCAACCCCTCCGAAGTTCCCGACGACTACGACGTGGTCGTGTTCGAGAATCGCTCCCCGTCGTTCGGGCCCGACCTCGGCGCGCTCGACCTGTCCGGGCTGGCGCTCGGCCGCACCGCGCCCTCCCACGGACGCTGCGAAGTGGTGTGCTTCAGCCCGGCCAGCTTCGGCTCCTTCGGGTCATTGAGCCCGCAGCGCGCCCGCACCGTGATTGAAGCGTGGGCTGACCGCACCGAGATATTGAGTTCGCTACCCGGCATCCAGCAGGTATTCCCGTTCGAAAATCGCGGCGAAGCCATCGGCGTGACGCTGCACCACCCGCACGGCCAGATCTACTGCTACCCCTACCTCACCCCGCGCACGCAGCGCCTCATCGAGTCGATCGCAAAATTCGGGCCAGACCTGTTTGAGCGGATCCTGCAGTTCGAGCTCGCCTCAGAACGGGTCGTGCTTCGCGGGGAACACTGGACGGCGTTCGTACCGTTCGCCGCGCGCTGGCCGCTCGAGGTACACATGCTTCCGCACCGACACGTCCCGGATTTCGCGGCCACCAACGAAGCGGAACGGAACGAACTGAGCCACCTCTACCTGCGGTTGTTACGCGGTCTCGACGCCCTCTACGACACTCCCACGCCCTACATCGCGGCCTGGCACCAGGCGCCCGTCACCGTTTCGCGCGCCGACATTAGGCTCATGCTGCAGGTCACCAGCCCGCGTCGGGCAGAATCGAAGCTCAAGTACCTTGCCGGCTCCGAGAGTGCGATGGGGGCATGGATCGGCGACGTGCCCCCCGAGGCGGCTGCGCAGTTCATCCGAGACGGGATAGCGAAGAATGACTGACATCAGAGACGACGTGGCTGCGGGCTTCGAGGATCTGTTCGGCCGCCCGCCGACCGGCATCTGGTCGGCTCCCGGGCGCGTGAACCTCATTGGCGAACACACCGACTACAACGAGGGCTTCGTGCTGCCCTTTGCGATCAACCGGCGCACGGTCGTCGCTCTCGGGCTGCGGGATGACGCGACCATCCGTGTCGCCTCCGCCTTCGCCGACCAGCTCTCCTCGATCGAGCTCACCGATCTCGCTCCCGACCGGCTCGACGACTGGTCGGCCTACCCCCTCGGAGTGGCTTGGGCACTCGGCCAACACGGGGCCGACCTTGCCGCCGTGCCCGGGGTCGACATCTACATCGAGTCGACGGTTCCCGTCGGCGCCGGCCTCTCGTCGTCAGCCGCGATCGAAAGCGCCGTTGCCATCGCCCTCGACGAGGTCTGGCAACTGGGCCTCGACCGGCCGACGCTGGCGAAGGTGGGGCAACTGGCCGAGAACAAGGTCGTCGGGGCGCCCACCGGCATCATGGACCAGTCGGCCGCGCTGCTCGGCCGCGACGACCACGCGGTGTTCCTCGACTGCCGCAGCCTCGAGTCCCAGCTCGTGCCACTGGGGTTCGCCGAAGCCGGGCTCGAGTTACTGATCATCGATACCGGGGTGTCGCACTCACATGCCACCGGCGGCTATGCCGAGCGCCGGGCATCCTGCGAGAAGGGTGCAGCACTGATGGGGGTCGCGTCGCTGCGCGAACTTAGCGTCGATGACCTGCCGCGGGCGCGCACGACACTGGATGACGAGACCTTTCGGCGGGTGCGCCACGTCGTCACCGAGAATCAGCGCGTGCTCGATACCGTCGCCGTGCTGCGCTCGGTGGGGCCGCTGGCGATTGGCGACCTGTTGGACGCCTCGCACGCTTCGATGCGCGATGACTTCGAGATCAGCGTGCCGGAGCTCGATCTCGCCGTCGAGACCGCGCAGGGCAACGGAGCCATCGGCGCCCGCATGACCGGTGGCGGGTTCGGGGGCGCCGCGATCGCGTTGGTGCCGAGCGCCGGCGTCTCGCGCATCCAGGTTGCCATCGACGGAGCGTTCGCCGAGCACGGTTTCGAGCAGCCGACGATGTTCACGGTGACCGCGTCGTCCGGGGCAGCGCGCAACCGCTAGTCGCCTGCTCCGCTTTTCAGGATGACAGGGCCAGCCTGCAATATGCACACGCCGGGGCTGTCATCCTGACAAGGAAGTGAGTACGCCGAGGTAGTGCAGCACGAACAGCGTCGCCAGCGCGATCGCGGCCAGCAGGCCGAGTCCGACCCACAGCCGCGCCCACGGAAAACTCCGCCGCGACATCAGAGCAGCTCCGCGGCGTCGACGACGTTCTTGAGCAGCATGGCCCGGGTCATCGGCCCCACGCCACCGGGCACGGGCGAGAGATAACCGGCGACCTCCGCGACCGCTGGTGCAACATCGCCGACCAGGCGAGCAGCGCCCGTGTCGGGGTTCACCACCCGCGTGATCCCGACGTCGAGGACAGCCGCCCCCGGCTTGACCCACTCCGGCTGGATGAGACCGGCGACACCAACTGCAGCAACCACGATGTCGGCGCGACGCACGTGTGACTGCAGGTCTTCGGTGCGCGAATGCGTCAGGGTGACCGTCGCATCCAGGCCCTTGCGGGTCAACAGCAACCCGAGCGGGCGCCCGACGGTAAGACCGCGCCCGACCACGACGACGTGCTTGCCCGAAATCGGGATGTCGTAGCGCTGCAGCAGCTCCACGATCCCTGCCGGTGTGCACGGCAGGGGCGAGGTGAGGGTGCCGCCGACGCCGAGCACGAGACGGCCGAGGTTAGTCGGATGCAGGCCATCCGCGTCTTTGTTGGGATCGACGAGCTCGAGCATCGCGTTCTCGTCGAGCCCAGCGGGCAGCGGCAACTGCACGATGTATCCCGTCACGGCGGGATTCGCGTTGAGCGCTCCAATGGCGGCGCGAACCTCGTCGGCGGATGCCATGGCCGGCAAATCGACGCGGATCGACTCGATCCCCACCTCCGCGCAATCGCGGTGCTTGCCGGCAACGTAGGAGAGCGACCCCGGGTCGTGCCCGACGAGCAGGGTGCCGAGCCCCGGCACGATGCCCCGTTCGCGCAGCGCGGCAATGCGCACCGCTAGCTCATTCTTGACGGCGGTCGCCGTGGCGATCCCGTCAAGTTTCCTGGCGGTCACCGGGCTACTTCCAGGTGCCGGGTGATTCCAGACCCGGGTAGAGCGGGTAGCCGTCGGTGAGCCCGAGCACACGCTGGCGGAGGGCCGCGACATCCGGAGTCGGCTTGAGCGCAGCCGCAATGATGTCGGCAACCTCGGTGAACTCTGCGTCGCCGAAGCCGCGGGTGGCCAGCGCCGGGGTGCCGATGCGAACGCCGGAGGGCGTCATCGGCGGGCGCGGGTCGAACGGCACGGCGTTGCGGTTCACGGTTATGCCGACGGAGTGCAGGATGTCTTCGGCATCCTGGCCGTGAATGGCGGCCTTGCGCAGGTCGACGAGCACCAGGTGCACGTCGGTTCCGCCGGTGAGCACGTCGATGCCGGCCGCGACCGCATCGGGGGCGGTCAGGCGCGCGGCGAGAATCTGCGCGCCGCGGATGGTGCGCTCCTGGCGATCTGTGAACTCGGGCTCTGCGGCGAGCTTGAACGCCGTCGCCTTCGCCGCGATGACGTGCATGAGTGGCCCGCCCTGCTGGCCGGGGAAGACGTTGGAGTTGATCTTCTTCTGCAGCTCGAGGTCATTGGTCAGGATGAAGCCGGAGCGCGGCCCGCCGATCGTCTTGTGGACGGTCGACGACGTGACATGAGCGTGCGGCACCGGAGAGGGATGCAGGCCCGCGGCAACGAGGCCGGCAAAGTGGGCCATATCGACCCAGAGAACAGCCCCAACCTCGTCGGCGATCGCGCGGAACGCCGCGAAGTCGAGCTGGCGCGGATAGGCAGACCAGCCGGCAATTAGCACCTGCGGGCGCACCTCGAGCGCCTTCTCGCGCACGACATCCATGTCAACAAGGAACGACTGCGGGTCAACCCCGTAGGCGTGCGCTTCGTAAAGCTTGCCGGAGAAGTTGAGCTTCATGCCGTGCGTGAGGTGACCGCCGTGAGCGAGCTCCAGGCCGAGGATCTTGTCGCCGGGCTGGGCGATGGCGGCCAGCACCGCCGCGTTGGCCGAGGCGCCCGAGTGCGGTTGCACGTTGGCGTAGGCCGCGCCGAACAGGCTCTTCGCTCGCGAAATGGCCAGCGACTCCGCGACGTCCACAAATTCGCAGCCGCCGTAGTAGCGGCGCCCTGGGTAGCCCTCCGCGTACTTGTTGGTCAGCACGGAGCCCTGAGCTTCGAGCACGGCACGCGGCACGAAGTTTTCGCTGGCGATCATCTCGAGGGTGCCGCGCTGGCGGCCGAGCTCCTGCTCAAGCACCGCGGCAATCTCGGGATCGACCTCGGCCAGTGGGGCCGTAAAAGAATCTGATGACGACATCGGCTGCTCCTGCACACTCGAAC
This sequence comes from Salinibacterium sp., assembly GCA_025352485.1. GTDB lineage: Bacteria > Actinomycetota > Actinomycetes > Actinomycetales > Microbacteriaceae > Rhodoglobus. Next base: position 1,666 of record JANXTJ010000185.1, on the reverse strand, counting down.
GGATAAAACAAAGGTATCCGGTGAGCCCAGGCGAACGGCCCAATCGTGCTGCTGCCTAAACGAGCACAGCGGTCGTTCCCCGATGGTTGCCCACCCTAACGCCAGTTGCGACTTGTCCAGTGTAGCGTTTTGATGACCATGGCCACCGTGATCCCCGCCCCCGTCAGCCGCGTCTCCGGCGAAGGCGACTTTAGCCTCACCGCGGCAACAACCGTCGGCGGGGAGCCGGCCGTCGCGAGCTACTTTGCCGGTCTGCTGGGCCTCGGCGTGGGCGCAGTGGGCGAGATCCAGTTCACGCTCGGCGGCGCTCCCGCGCCCGGCGGTTACACACTGGTCGTGGCCCCGGAGGGCATCCGAGTCGAGGCGGATGACGCGGCCGCCCTCTTTGCCGGCGCGCAAACCCTGCGCCAGCTCCTGCCGCCGGCAGCCTTCGCCCCCGTGCCCCGGCTCGGGCACTGGCTGGTGCCGGCCACCCGCATCGAGGATTTCCCCCGCTTTGCCTACCGCGGCGCGATGCTCGACGTTGCCAGACACTTCTTCCCCGTCGATGCGGTCAAGCGCTACATCGATGACATCGCGATCCTGAAGCTGAATTACCTGCACCTGCACCTCACCGACGACCAGGGCTGGCGGATCGCCATCGACTCGTGGCCCGAGCTGACCGGGGTGGGCGCGGTGACCCAGGTGGGCGGCGGCGGGGGCGGCTGGTACGGCAAGGACGACTATCGCGAGATCGTGCGGTATGCGGCATCCCGCTTCATCACGGTCGTGCCAGAGATCGACCTGCCGGGCCACACCAACGCCGCGATCGCCGCCTACCCGACACTCGGGGACGTGCCGGCGCGGCCATACGAGGGGATAGAGGTGGGCTTCAGTTCGCTCGCGATTCGGTCAGAGAGCACTTACCGATTCGTTGACGATGTGGTGCGCGAGCTTGCGGAGCTCACGCCTGGGCCCTACCTGCACATCGGCGGCGACGAATCGCTAGCCACCAGCGACGACGACTTCCTCGCCTTTATCGCCCGCGCGACCGAGATCGCCGCCCGCCACGGAAAGACCCTCATCGGTTGGCACGAGATGGGCCGCAGCGCGGAGCTGCCGAGCGGCACCATCGGGCAGTACTGGGGTTTCACGACACCCCAGGAGGGGGCGGCAGAGCAGACCCTATCGTTCATCAATCAGGGCGGCCGAGTCATCATGTCGCCCGCAGACGTTGCTTACCTCGACATCAAGTATGACCAGGACAGCCCGGTGGGACTGTTGTGGGCGAACGGGCCGACGCCGCTGCCCGATGCCTACAACTGGGACCCGGCCGAGATCATCCCCGGCATCGAAGACCACCAGCTATTGGGGGTCGAAGCTCCGGTCTGGACGGAAACCATCGCCACGATCGGTGAGCTGGAATGGCTGGCATTCCCGCGGCTCGCGGCGATCGCCGAGATTGCGTGGTCCCGGCGCGCTGGTCGGCAGTTCGCCGAGTTCGCGCCACGGCTGGCCCAACTGGGCGCGCGGTGGGATGCCGCAGGCATCGGTTTCTCCCGCGTGCCAGAGGTCCACTGGCTCGAGAAGGTCGACTCGCCTTAGGGGTGGCGTCTGGCGGCATCCCGACGAGCGAGCCACGAGTTGCCGACCAGGACGAGCACGAGCCCGGCGAGGGTGATCACGA
>JANXTJ010000159.1 GCA_025352485.1 Salinibacterium sp. | reverse complement strand
CGCGCGCCTGTTTGCCGCCGCCACGCAGGAGGCCGAGCTGGTGATTGTCGTCGGCAGTGCCAACAGCTCGAACACCGTTCGGCTGGTGGACGTCGCGCTCGAGAATGGCGCGAAGGCCGCCTACCGCGTTGACTACGCGAGCGAGATCCAACAGGAGTGGCTCGATGGTGTGGTGACAGTCGGGGTCACGAGCGGGGCATCCGTTCCCGAGGTCCTCGTGCAGGAGGTGCTCGACGACCTCGCCGACGCGGGCTACGGCGATGTGAGCCAGATCGTCACGGCGGAAGAAGACCTGATGTTTTCGCTGCCGAAGGAACTGCGTACAGACGCGGACGGCAATCCCGATGAGCGCGGCCTCGGCGGCCGCATCCGAAAACTGGATTGGCAACTCGATAGTGACTGATGATCGCCCTCGTCCCCGCTATGGGGAATACGCACCCCTTCCCCCGGCGGGGAGCCCGGCGGCCCCAGTCGCGGCCGTGCCGCCAGTCTCGACCCCGGTCGCACCGCCGGCCCCGGGTTCGGTTGGCTCGCCCAGCTCCACGGCCGTAGTAGCGCCGCAGCCACGACGCGTTCGGGATGTGATCCTGACGACGACCCTCCTGCTGTGTGGTGTCGTCGATGTCGTGAGCGGCTTCGCGCAGTACGGCGACCTTGCCGGTACGCTTCGGGCGACCTACGTCTCGCAGAACTATCCCGCATTCACGGCAGACGCTCTGGCCAACACGATGGGTCTCGCTATCAACGTCGCCAGAGTAACGCTGCTCGTGGCGGCGATCATCGCCTCTTTGCTGCTGATTCGCGTCAACCGCAGGGCGTTTTGGGTGCCGCTCGCGGCGGCAGTGGTCGGGGCCATCGTCGTCACCGTCTGCGTGCTCGTCGTGATCCTCACCGATCCGGCACTGGGGCAATACCTCGCCACCCAGACCTCCCTGCGCTAGGCCCCAGCCGTGCGCCTTGCCGTCCTGCCGCGCGCGGTCGCGGCGCGCGTTATCACGAGCGCGGTCGCCCGCGGGGCATGGGCGGTCAATGCGGCCAGCGTCGCGTTGACGATCCCGCTGCTCATCGACTTCATGATCGAGAAGGGAATCGTTGGCGCGCTACCGGTGCCGCTGGCGATCCTTGTGCTGCTTTTCGGTCTCGCCGTCGGGGCCTGGTTCATGCCCCGGCCGATGGTGGTCGCCGGTTACCTCGCCATCGCGGCGGCGGCCGCGGTGCTCTTAGAATTAACCATGATTGCGGCGCACCCGGCGGTCATCGCCGACGGGCTGTTCCTGCTCAATCGGCCCGCGGTGTCGCTCGTGCTCATCGGCGTTGCCGCGACGACCACGCTTACCGGAATCCTCTGGTGCTCTGTCGGATTCATCGTCTCGACGCTGGTGGCGCTGGTCGTCTCCCTCGTGGCGAGTGTGCCGATCGTCACGGGCTGGGAGCCGACCCTCTTCTTCACCACCTACGTCGTCGCCTACCTGGTGCTCCAGTCGATTCAGGCCAGCCAGCGGCGTCGGCTTCCCAACTTCGACCAACTGGAGCAGGAGACGTCCCGACTGGCCCTCGAGGAAAATCTTCGATCGCGTGTCACGGCGCTCGTACACGACACCCTGCTCAACGACCTCGCGATCGTGATGAACGCACCCGACCAGCTCGATGAGCGGACCAGATCACGGTTGCGGGAAGATATCGCGACGCTGACCAGCGTCCAGTGGCTCGACGAGTCGGCCGCGGTGGCCGTGGTCGACGATCAGGACAGCACTCTGCGCAATCAGGTCATGCTCATGATCAGCGATCTGCAGTGGCGTGGGCTCACCGTGCATGTGACGGGCGGCAGCACGGGGATCTACCGGCTTGCCCCCGAGGTGGCCGTGGCGATAGTCGATGCGGTCCGCGCCTGTCTCGAGAATGTGCTGCGGCACGCGGGTACGACCCTTGCAGAGGTCGACCTGACTTATACCGACAGCGAGATCGTTGTCATGGTCTCCGACGAGGGGGCGGGCTTTGACCCGGATGCCGTGGCGGCCGATCGTCTCGGCCTGCGTCATTCGGTGGTCGAGCGCATCCGCATTGCGGGCGGATCGACGCGAATCTGGTCGACACCCGGAGTGGGTACCACGGTGCTCATGCACTTCCCGGTCGCCGAGAAGCTTTCGGAAAACGAGAAGTCGAACCACCAGCGGGCCGACCTTCCCGAACACCCCGTTCTTCAGGAACGCCCCGAGCCCCCCGATTTCCCGGCACCGGCGGTGACCGATGCGGGCACGTAGGCGACGTTTCGTGCTGTCTCCTCAGCAGGTAGACCCGCTGAGCTGGTTTATCGGTCCGCTCGTTCCGCTCGCCTTCGGCTCATTGACGGCCGTGTACGGCGGCCTGCTGATTGCCCTCACGTGGTCGCAGTCGTCGTGGCCGCTGCTGCAGCCAGCGGCCCTCGTGCTGTGCGTGGCGGCAGACGTGCTCATCCAGGTGGCGACTCGGCCGCTGCGCCAGCCGATCGGTTGGGGTCTCGGGTCGCTGGCCCTGGCGGTCTCCGCCTCGGGAATGGTGCTCTCTGCTCTCGGATATTCGGACAGCTCATTTTCGATCGAGCGGTGGTGGGCGGCTGGCACCTTCGCCCTGACCATCGCCAGTCTCGGCCCCTACCTGCCGGTGCGCCGCCTGCTTGTACTTGGCGCGGCGTCAATCGTGGTGGCGGTCGTAGCCTCCCTCGCCGTCTTGTCCCCCGCCGGCAGCCGTTGGGACGCGTGGGGTAACGCCCTCATTGCGTCATACCCGGCCGCCGTCGCCCTCGCCGCGACAGTGACCTTTGCCCACATCGTGGTGAGCACGATGTTGCCGATGCTCGAAAACCCGTCCAGCGTTATCGTCGCGGCTCATCCGGTGCGTGATGACGCCGCCGAACGCCTCGAGATCGCCACCGTCGCGCGGCTCACCGCCAGGGCCATGCCGTTCCTCGAACGAATCGCGGATGCCGGGCGCATCGAATCCGCTGACCGCGCGCTTGCCGGACAGCTGGCCCGCCGACTGCGCGACGACTTGGTCACGCGGTCTAACTTGAGCTGGCTGGACTCGATCGCCAACGAATCCCGGCTCGTGGTCGTCGATCCGGACCAGCTGGCGCGGCGGATGAACGCGGCCCAGCGCACGGCACTGCGGGCGCTGCTGGGAGCGATTCTCGACCTCCCGGCGACCGACAGGGGATCGCTCATGATCGAGCTGCGCAAAGGTGCGGATGGGGCCACGGCGGTTGCGGTCAGCCTCGATATGGCCCTGCCGGAGGGCACCCGAATGCTGCACCTCGCGCCGTATTACCTGACCCTCAGGACCACCGTGCGAGACCTGGCCATCGATCGCGACACGCTGAGCCTCACGTTCCGGATCGAGCCGGAGCAGCGCTGAGCGGGGGCTTCGGCGGGTGTGCCGGGGTTGCCCGAGCCTCTAGTTGGCCAGGGTGGCCCGGGTGACCCGAGCACGGGCCACCCGAGCTGCGCCAGTGCCTCAGTTGCCGGAGTGACCCGCCGATCCGAGCTCCCTGGTCGCTTCAGCGACGCGGGCGGCCATCGCCGTCTCGGCCAGCTTGCCCCAGCTGCGCGGGTCGTAGACCTTCTTGTTGCCGACCTCGCCGTCGACCTTCAGGAATCCGTCGTAGTTCGTGAAAATAGTGTTGGCAATCGAGCGGCTGAACGCATACTGGGTATCGGTATCGATGTTCATTTTGATGACACCGGCCGCGACCGCCGTGGCGATTTCTTCCGGGGTGGAGCCCGATCCGCCGTGGAAGACCAGGTCGAGGGGCTTGGGGCCGGTGCCGTACTTCTGCTCAAGGCCCGACTGGATGCCGGCCAAAATCTCGGGCCGCAATTGCACTCCGCCGGGCTTGTAGACACCGTGCACGTTGCCGAAGGTCAGGGCGGCCATGTAGCGGCCCTGTTCGCCAAGGCCGAGCGCCTCGACCAGCTGGATGGCGTCATCCAGTGTCGTGTAGAGGTGCTCGTTAATCTCGTGGCTGACACCGTCTTCCTCGCCGCCGACGACGCCAACCTCGACCTCGAGGATCGCGTTGATGGCTTTCATGCGCGGAAGCAGGGTCTTGGCAATTTCGAGGTTCGCGGCGAGCGGCACCGCCGAGCCATCCCACATGTGCGACTGGAAGATCGGGTTGCGGCCGGCCTTGACCTCCGCCTCAGAGGCGGCGATCAGCGGCAGCACGAAGCCGTCGAGGGCGTCCTTGGGGCAATGATCGGTGTGCAGCGCGATGGTGATCGGGTAGTTCTTGGCGACCTCAGTGGCGAACGCGGCAAAGGCGAGTGCGCCGGATGCCCGGTTCTTGACGGTGTGCCCGGCGAAGTAGTCGGCGCCACCGGTCGTGACCTGAAGGATGCCGTCGGAGCCCGCCTCCGTGAGTCCCTGCAACACGGCGTTAATGGTCGAAGACGACGAGACGTTGATGGCGGGATACGCGAAGCCGCGGGTCTTCGCCTTGTCGAGCATCTCGGCGTACTGGTCCGGGGTGGCAACGGGCATGGCAGATCTCCTTAGACGGTGGGGTCGCCACAAAGTCTAGCTTCGGCAGATTGCCACCACCGAGCGGTTCGGTAGGCTGGGCGCGCGCTGATTCCGCAGGCGAATCCCCACCACAGCGACAGAGCCAGAAGATCCAAGGACGTGCTGTAGTGATGACCGAAACCGGAACACTGTTCCTTCACCCCGACCGTAACCTCGCGATGGAGTTGGTGCGGGCAACAGAGGCTGCGGCCATCCGCGCGGTGCCCTTCATTGGCAAGGGCGACAAAAATGGTGCCGACGGTGCCGCAGTGGATGCCATGCGCAAGTTCCTTGGGACCGTCGACTTTGATGGCGTGGTGGTGATTGGCGAGGGTGAGAAAGACAAGGCGCCCATGCTTTTCAACGGCGAGCATGTCGGCACCGGCAACGGGCCGGCCTGCGACATCGCCGTCGACCCGATCGATGGCACATCGCTGACGGCGGCCGGTCGGCAGAACGCACTGTCGATGATCGCCGTCTCCGATCGCGGCAGCATGCTCGACGCATCCATGGTCTTCTACATGCAGAAAATCGTTACGGGCGCGGAGGGTCGGGGGATCATCGACATCCGCAAGCCGATCGCCGAGAACATTCGGGCGCTCGCGAAAGCGAAAGGCAAGCCGGTCAGTGAGATCGTCGTGGCCGTGCTCGACCGGCCGCGCCATGCCGAATTCATTGACGAAATTAGGTCGACGGGTGCCGGCACGCGGCTCATGCTCGATGGTGACGTGGCCGGGGGTATCAACGCGGCCCTCTATGGCACGCGCATCGACATGTGTGCCGGCATCGGCGGCAGTCCGGAGGGCGTGGCCACCGCCTGCGCGATCAAAGCCCTCGGCGGCGTGATCCAAACGATTCTGTATCCGCAGACCGATGAGGAGCGCCAGAAGGGCACGGATGCCGGGCTGCTGTTCGACCACGTCTACGACGCCGACACCCTCGTGCGCAGCGACAACACCTTTTTCGTCGCGACCGGTGTGACCGACGGCGGTTTGGTCAATGGTGTGCGTCGCCTGGGCCCGATCATCCGTACAGAGAGCATTGTGTTGCGCTCGCACTCCGGCACGATCCGGCGGGTGAGCGCGGACCACCTCGCCGAGAAGTGGCTCGACGCCTAAGGGCTGCTCGCGGGTTTTGTCGCGGGGCGGCTGCCGCCTCCGCGCTATGCGGTCTGGTCGCGCTGGACGCGGGTCTCCAGCGCGGATATCTCCAGCGCGGATACCGATAGTTCGGGTATCTCGAGCTCCGGCCGCGCGACGCCCTCGAGCTCGTCGAGGGCGGCGAGTTCCAGCTCGACAGCGGTGAGCTGTTTCGCGCGGGTCTCCACCGTGGTCGCAGCACCGATGACTTTCGACTCGTCGAGCGCGTTGAGTTTGCGGGCCGTGACGAGCACCCTGGTCTCGAGCGAATTGGCGAACTGGTTGTAGCTGTTGACGGTCGAGTCGATCGAACGACGCAGCTTGTCGGCGTGCTCCGAGAGGGTCGAGAGGCGACTGTAAAGCTCTTTGCTCAGGTCGAACAGGGTTTTGGCCTGATCCGTCAGCACGTCTTGCTGCCACGAGAAGGCAACCGTCTTGAGCACGGACCAGAGGGTGACCGGGGAGGCCAGGGCAACGCGCTTACTGAAGGCGTAATCCATGATGCCAGGGTCGGCTTCCATGGCGGAGGAGACCAGCGATTCGCTCGGGATGAACGCGATCACCAACTCGGGGGAGGCCTGCAGCCCCGCCCAGTAGGTCTTGCTGGCGAGGGTGTCGATGTGGCTACGGAGCGCCTTCACGTGTTGACGGATAAGAGTCTCGCGCCGAGCGCCCTCCTCGCCGGTGGCCGTCACCGAGATCTGGCTGGCTTCGAGGTATGCCGTGAACGGCACCTTCGCATCCACGGCAATGTTCTTGCCGCCGGGCAGGTGGATGACCATGTCGGGGCGGCCGGCACCGGCATCCGAGCTGATGCTGTGCTGCACGTCGAAGTCGACCCGCTCGATGAGTCCGGCGGCCTGCACAACATTGCGCAGTTGGGTCTCGCCCCACACTCCGCGGGTGGAGTTGCTGCGCAGCGCGGAGGCGAGCGACTCGGTCGTCACCCGAATCTGCTCACCGGAGAGTTGGGACTGCTTGAGCTGCTCGGCGATCGCGCCGTACTGCTGGCTGCGCTGGGTCTCGAGTTCGGTGACCTTGTGCTGCATGGTCCGCAGCGATTCCTGCACGGGCGAGAGCGCCTGCAGCACCTTGGATTCGCGCTGTTCCCGCTCGGACTGGGCCTGGGCATCCGACCGCTGGCGCTCGATGACGTCGCGGTACTGGGCCTGCAGCGATTCGACCTGCTCGCGCAGCGCCTCGGCCCTGGCCTGGATCGCGGCATGCTCGGCGGCGAGACGGGATTGCACCGCTCGCTCGTCAGCCTGCAGCTGGGCGAGGGCGGCGGTGTGCCTCGCCTCAGTCAGGGCCGGATCGAGGCGTGCCCCCCCGGAATGGGAGCGCAACCGCGCGACGAGCATGCCGACGACCGCGCCGAGCCCGACGCCGACGGCCAGTCCGATGAGCAGGGGGAGGATGGAGTCCATGGCCCCAGTGTTGCAGCGGCGGGCGACAATGCCGGGTTGCCAAGCCGCCGCCGGCCGGACCGCGGGGAAAACGGGTGCGAACCGACCCGCGCTACAGAACCCGCTCGCGCAACCCAGCCGTCTCGGCGACCTCGCCGATGCTGCCGACCCGTGACCCGCTGAGTTCGGCGAGCTCCGAAATATTGGAGGCCCCGTGCCGCGACGCTGCGTGCACGATGATTGCCGCGCACGCCTCGGAATCCGCGAGGGCATTGTGGTGCGTGAAGTCGTCGAACCCGGCCGCCATGGCCGCCACCGGAAGCCGGTACGAGTCGAGATGGTACGTCTTGCGGGCCACCTGCAGGCTGCACAGGTAATCGAAGGTCGGCGTCGGCAGGTAACTGGCCTGGCATGCCGCGCGGATCACACCCATGTCGAAGCCCGCGTTGTGGGCGACCAGAATGTCGTTCTCCGCGAAGGCGATGAGGTCGGGCAGCTGTTCGGCCCAGAGCAGGGCGTCGGCGACATCCACTTCCATGATTCCGTGGATGCGCACGTTCCATTCCAGGAAACCGTCGTGACCGAACGGGGGCCTGATCAACCAGGAGGCGGTGTCGACCACGCGGCCGTCACGCACCTTCACCATGCCGACCGAGCAGGCGCTCGCTGCCGAGTTGTTGGCAGTCTCGAAGTCGATCGCGGTGAAATCCAGTGGCACGAGACGATGCTCACACGGGCCGCCGACGTCGGAGCGCTGGCACGCCGGTTTGGGCTCGGCAGAAGCCGCGATTCGGCCCGCCGATGACCCACCGGGCCCACCGCTTCCGCAGCCGCCGGTACGCTTGATCCCCGTGGCTCTCACTATTGCAATCGTCGGTCTCCCCAACGTCGGCAAGTCGACGCTCTTCAACGCGCTCACTAAAAACCAGGTCCTCGCGGCGAACTACCCCTTCGCCACGATCGAGCCCAATATCGGCATCGTCAATCTGCCGGATGCCCGGCTCACGAAGCTCGCTGAGCTCTTCAACAGCGAGCGCATCCTGCCGGCGCCGGTGTCGTTCGTCGACATCGCTGGCATCGTCAAGGGTGCATCCGTGGGCGAGGGGCTCGGCAACAAGTTTCTGGCCAATATCCGCGAGGCCGACGCGATCGTCGAGGTGGTTCGCGGTTTTTCTGACCCGGATGTCGTGCACGTCGATGGCAAAGTCGATGCGGCATCCGACCTGGAGACCATCAATACCGAGCTGATCCTCGCCGACCTGCAGACCGTCGACAAGGCGGTGTTGCGCTACGAGAAGGAGCTCAAGACCAAGCGCGTCGAGCCCATCGTGCTGGAGGTAGCGCTCGCCGCACAGAAGGCGCTCAACAACGGCACGCCGCTGTCGGCGTCCGGCCTCGACACCGAGCCGATTCGCGAGTTGGGCCTGCTGACCTCGAAGCCGTTCATCTACGTGTTCAACGTCGATGAGGCGATTCTGGGGGATGCCGCGAAGCTCGCCGAATTCGCAGCGTTGGTCGCCCCCGCCCACGCCATTTTCCTCGACGCCAAGCTCGAGTCGGAGCTCATCGACCTCGACCCGACCGACGCGGCCGAGCTGCTGGCCTCCACCGGACAAACCGAGAGTGGCCTCGACCAGCTCGCCCGGATCGGCTTCGACACCCTCGGGTTGCAGACCTACCTGACCGCCGGCCCGAAGGAATCCAGGGCCTGGACGATCGGCAAGGGCTGGAAGGCACCGCAGGCGGCCGGCGTCATCCACACCGACTTCGAGAAGGGCTTCATCAAGGCGGAGGTGATCGGCTTCCAAGACCTCGTCGACACCGGTTCGATCGCCGAGGCCAGGGCCAAGGGCAAGGCCCGCATCGAGGGCAAGGACTACGTCATGCAGGATGGCGACGTGGTGGAGTTCCGTTTCAACAACTAGCCGTCGGTCCATTCCAGCCCCCGGTTGAGGACGTCGGGAGACCCGGACGTCAGCGAGCCGGGCTATCCCTTCAATGCGTAGTAGCTGATTCCCCATGCTGTATCTCGACAAAGCCTGGTCAGGGTTGCAAGAGATGACGAGACCCAGCGCGAAGGACCGCCGGCCGCGGCCTGCCTATCGCATGTTTGAGGGGCAGGTAGCAACTCACGAATATGGATGGACTCCGTGAGTACGAGCCCTGTCCCCGGAGGAGATTCCTGAGATCGCGGAGGATCGCGCCGCGCTCCAGCGTGCCATACGCGACGATGAGACACGTGGCGGCGAAACCGGATACGTGCTGGACTTCCTGAATAGCGCGGTGGAGTTCGTGGCGAATGTGGCCGCTTCCAATCGGGGATTCGCTTACTTGATCGGTCAACGATGACGCATCCACCAATGCATGATATCGTGACTGATATCATGCAAGGAGGTGAAGTGCCCATGGCGTCGATCATCGTCCGCGGACTTGATGAATGGGTCAAAGAGCGGCTCGCCGCGCAAGCAAAACGGCACGGGCGTTCCATGGAAGCTGAGGTTCGCGACATTCTGACCATGGCCGCGCGAAGACCGCACATCGGGTTGGCGCTCATGCAGGCCGCCCAGCAGCTGGGTGGTATCGATGACCTCGTGGTTCCTGAGCGCGACGACATCGCGGGAGCAGTGGAGTTCGAGTGATCATCCTCGATACGAGCGTCATCTCGGAAGTTTTCCGGTCGACACCCAACGATCGTGTTGTCGCGTGGCTTGAATCACTCACCGGTGAAGTGGCGATCACCGCCGTAACGCTCGCTGAGCTGCTGGCAGGGGTGGGCCGGCTTCCGGACGGTCGGCGAAAAGCCGCCCTGTCCGCTCGCACTGCCGCCGCAATCGAGGCTTTTCGCGGTAGTCGTTCAATTCTGGCCTTCGACGACACAGCGGCTACGTATTACGCTGACATCCTCGTTGCGCGGGAGGGGGTCGGGCGTCCGATCAGCACAGCCGACGCCCAGATCGCTGGGATCTGCCTCGCGCATGCCGCGACTTGCGCGACACGAAACCTCAGGGATTTCGCACATACCGGAGTCGACCTACTCGACCCCTGGCAAGGCTGAATCGCGATTCCAAATCGTTGTCGTACTGTCGTATCGCTGGCGGACGTGCAACAAAAGGTTGTTCTGCTACGGAACGTGGTTGAGTTCCGCTTCTACAACGAGCTTCTGCGGCTCAGATGTAAGCGCCCGGCAATGGTTCTTTCTCGCGCATGACTTCCGAAAGCTGGCCCTCTCATTCCTGAAGAAATAACCGACTTCGAGGCGAAGATTCTTCTGACGCTCGATGAGGGCGAACTCGTGCACGACCTGATCTCGCTCATCACGGTGCCGAGCATCACTGGCACGGCGGAAGAGTCAGAGCTTCAGCACCGACAGGCGAGCCAGCTCAGCGACCTCGGATTCGCGGTCGACCTCTGGAAGTTCGACCTTGACGCGCTCGCGGCGGCCGACGGCTATCCGGGTACAGAGGTAGAGCGCACCGAGGGGTACGGCGTCGTCGCCGTCCTCGGCGACGGCACCCCGGCCCTGGTGCTGCAGGGACACGTCGATGTGGTGCCGCCCGGTGACATCCCGAAGTGGCTAGACGCCGATCCGTTCAGTGGGCGCGTGGCCGATGGGGCGATTCACGGTCGGGGTGCCTGCGACATGAAGGCGGGGTTGGCCGTGAACATGGCGGTAGCGCGCGCTCTAGTTCGCTCGGGGGCGACCCTCGAACTGCCGTTCGCGCTGCACACGGTGGTCGGCGAAGAAGACGGCGGGGTCGGGGCATTCGCGACGATGCTTCGCGGGCACCGTGGGCAGGCCGCCGTCATCACGGAGCCGACGAGCGGCCGCATCGTCACCGCCAACGCGGGGGCCCTCACCTTCGCGCTGACCGTGCCAGGGCGGGCAGCTCATGCCAGCATGCGCTTGGAAGGGGTCAGCTCGATTGACGCATTCCTGCCGATCTACCGGGCCATCCAAGACCTCGAGGCGCTTCGCAATGCGGATGCCCCCCGACGGTTTCTCGACACGGTGCTGCCCTACCCGATCTCGGTCGGGCGGCTTCGGGCCGGCGACTGGTCGAGTAGCGTCGCCGACAATCTCGTGGCAGACGGTCGACTCGGGGTGCAGTTGGGCGAAGACCCGCAGTCGGCGCGGGATGAGTTCGAGGCCGTCGTTCGGACAGCCTGTAGCGCCGACCCGTGGTTGCGCGATAATCCCGCGGTTGTCACGTGGCCGGGGGGCCAGTTTGCCAGCGGGATGCTGGCGGATGATCATCCCCTGATCGGAGAGGTGTCTCGTGCGATCGGCGACCTCAATGGCGGCGCCCATCCCGAACGCGCTGCCGCGCCATACGGAAGCGATCTGCGGCTCTATTCTGGCCTCGGTGGAATCCCGACACTGCACTACGGCCCCGGAGACGTGCGGTTCGCCCACGCGCCGCGCGAGCAAGTGCAGACCGCCGAGCTCATCACGGTCGCCCGCTCAGTGCTTCTTCTCGCGCTGCGACGCACCCAGGCGCACGCGTGAACGGCGAGGGCTCAGCGCCTAACGCCCCCGGCTAACCTTTCGCGCAATTTTCTTCGCATCGATCTTGAGCTGGCGCAGGTTGCCGGCGAGCGGGTTCGAGTAACCGATAAAGTACAGCCCCGAATGGGCAGGAGACTGCTCGTCGGCGTTGATCGTCGGGCGGCCTTTCGGGCCAAGGATGCCGAGCGGG
>JANXTJ010000149.1 GCA_025352485.1 Salinibacterium sp. | reverse complement strand
CGGGGTGCAGGGGCAAAATATCGCCTTCCTGGTTGCGCTCGCTTTCGCCGTTGCGGCGAGCGCCAACCTGCCGACCATCCTGTACTCGCTCTACTGGAAAAAGTTCACCACCAGGGGTGCCGTCTGGAGCATGTATGGCGGGCTCGCCGCCGCCGTGCTTCTGATCGTGTTCTCGCCAGTGGTGTCAGGGCTGCCAACCTCGATGTTCCCGTCGGTGCACTTTGCGCTCTACCCGCTGAATAACCCTGGCATCGTCTCGATCCCGATTGGGTTCTTCCTCGGCTGGCTCGGCTCTGTCACCAGCAGTCGGGCCGAAGACCCCGCACTCGCCGACGAAATGACCGTGCGCTCGCTGACCGGCTACGGCGCCGAGAAGGCCGTAGAGCACTAAAGACTCGGGTGGTGCCGATTGCCAGGTCGGCACCACCCGTCAAACCCTCTGGCACGGAGGCCGTTGAACAGTTAGACCGCTACAGCACCGGAAGCAGGGCCCTCGCCTCGTCGATCGGCATCCCCGTGCCGACGAGCAGGTCAACGGCGAAGGGGCGCAGCATGAGCAGTAGCGCTGCATCCGTCAGATGAGCATCGGGGATGACCGTGGCCGGATCCAGGCGCCGGGTCAGGTCGGCTAGCAAGGAGCGCGCCGCGCCCGCGACCTGCGGATCGTCCAGCTCGTCGCCGAGCAGGGCAATGGCGATACCGAACTGCCCGAGAAGCTCGGCCAGCGCCGGCCGACGCACACCGTCGCGCACCAGAAACTCGGCCCTGCGGGCGATCGTGCGCAAGTGCCGGGTGGTCAGATCGGCGGCGGCGAGCACGCGCGAGCTGCGCTGCAGGTCAGGTAGTCGAGAACGCAACAGCGGCGAAATCCGTGCCACGGCGAGCGAACTCTCGTGCGCTGTCGACCAGGCGTCCACGAGCGGCTGAGTGCGACGTAGGCGGGTGAGCCCCAGTTCGCCCGCCGATTCGTCAGCATCCCTGAGGCATTCGATGACCGAGGTGAGCGCCTCACCGACAGCGCTGAAGAGGACTCGCCGGTCACGCGCGGCGGCGCGGCCCGGATCACGGGGGATGAGCGCTGTCACCAGCAGCGCAATCACACCACCGATGAGCGCGTCGAGGGTGCGCCCGAAGACGCCTCCCTCCGGCAGCGGCAGGATCACCACCAGCGCGGACGGCACGGCTGCGGCCACCGCGAAGGAGGGATTGGACGACACGATCCGCCCGATGAGCAGCACCACTAGCAGCACCACGACCAGCTGCCAGAGCCCCTTGCCGATCAGCAGGGACAGCGCGTCGCTCAGTGCCACCCCGACGAGGATGCCGATCACGGAGCTGGCTACCCGTTGCGGACGGGCATCCCGAGAAAAACCGAGCGAGTTGATCGTGACGGTGATCGCGAGGATCGGGTACGGATGCAGCAGGCCCCAGCGCGCGATGGCATACGCCGCGATTACCGCGGCCACGATCTGGATGATGGCAGGCAGCGACTCCCACGCTCGGCGGCCGGCGATGCGGGCATCCAGCCGCCGCCGAACCTGACGTTCGAGGCGGCGCAGGAGCGCGGGGTCAGACACGGCTCAGCGCGCCAGCGTCAACGCTGCGCGCCACCCAAGCGAGGCAGCCGCGGCACGTTCGCCTCGGCTCCTGCATCGGTGGGCACGATGACCTCCTGTGCCGCGGCCACGGCACCGTCGTCGGTGTCGACCACGAGGTCGATCGTCGGGTCGACATTGCGCTTGATCACGGCGAGGGCGATCGGCCCGAGTTCGTAGTGCAACGCCGATGAGGTGACGGTGCCCACGACGGTGTCGCCGGCGCGGACCGGTGATCCCGCGACCGGTACGGCACCGTCGAGGTGCAGCAGCACTAGGCGGCGCGGCGGATGACCGAGGTTGTGCACCTTCGCGACGGTCTCTTGCCCGCGGTAGCAGCCCTTGTTAAGGTGCACGGCGCTGCGCAGCCAGTCGAGCTCGTGGGGGATGGTGCGCTCGTCACCGTCGGCCGAGAGCCGGGGCCGCCAGGCGGCGATGCGCAAGGCCTCGAGTGCCAGGGTTCCCGCGGCGGTGAGGTCGGCGAGGTCGGCATCCCGCGCGACCAGAATCTCGCGATAGTTCCAGGGGGCGTCGGGCCGGGTCAACGCGTACTGGTGGCCACCTGGCGTGACCTCGTTCCACGGGTCGACCCAGGTCGCGACGGCGGGAAGATCGAACGCGCCGAGCACACCGACCGTGGCAAAGTCGGCGGAGCGGTCCATGACCTCCACCCGAAGCATGAAGCGCATGCGCTGAAGCCAGGCGAATAACGACGAAACCTGATCACCATCGACGAGCAGCCAGCTGGTCTCGCCGTCGTCGACGACGCGCATGGCGTGCTCGACGTGACCCGTGGGGTCGAGCAGCAGGGTCTCGGTGGATTCGTCCGGGGCCAAGTTCTTGAGCGCCTGCGAGGTGAGTGAGTCGAGCCAACTCAGCCGGTCGGGGCCGGTAACGGTGATGACACCGCGGTCGGAGAGGTCAACGATCGCCGCGCCATTGACGAGCGCCTGCTGTTCGCCGAGCGGATTGCCATAGTGCTGGGGTGGCGATCCGACGGCACGGGGGCGCGATTCGAAGCCCAGGTTATTCGACACGAGCCAGCCGTCCGGATGCGTGAGTCTTGAGCTCCTGGCCGAGGGCCGCAATGTCCCACGCCCAGAGCAGGTGCCCTTCAACGAGGCCGTAGATGCGGGTCGCTGCCGCGTACTCCTTCGCGGTGGCCGTGCGCAGCACCGCATCCGTGGCCAGATCGATCCGCGGGCCTTTGACCTGCCCGATGTAGAGCTCGCTCACCCCGGCGGGATGCACGAGCGACACCTCGATGTCGAAGCCACCGTCAGAGTTGCGCAACGACTCCACCGACTCGGCGGTGGGAAAGGGACGCGGGCCGATGCCGGCAAGCATTCCCGGCCCTGGGTCGCCGTCGGCCGCCGGGCGGCTGAGGCGCCAGTAACCCGTCTCGGTCACATGTGGGCTGAGGTTTTCATCCAGCAGCCAGGTGTAGGAGGTGTAGTTCAGGTGCGGCAAACCGTCGTGGCTGAAGCTCAAACGTTGGCCGAATTCGAGCGTGCGCACATCGCCATCGACCGTGTAGTTGACGACGCCAGTGCCCTCCCAGAGCCCGACCAGCCACGACAGCGGCACCAGCTCGGTGGCGACGTCGGCGCCCAGCTCAATCACCGTGGGGCACCATGAACGGGCGGTTAGCGCTGGCCGCGAAAGAGGTTGAACACCACGACCACGGCGGTAAAGCCGATGCACAGGGTGGCGAGAATCAGAAGTCCGACGAAGAAGAGTTCGAGGGCGAGAAGCATGCTCTCATTCTAACTACCCGGCGAGGGCGAGTAGCCCGGTTGCGACGGCGAGAATGACCACGGAGACACCGATGCTGGCCATCGCCCGGACCACGAAACCTTCGGTGCGTTGCAGGGCAAGCTGAATGACGAAGGTCACAATCACGGCGGCCGCGAGCACGATCGACAGACCGGTGAAAAGATCATCGTGCGGCGTAACAAGCCCTACAACAACTGCGCCCACTATCGACAGCAGCCAGACCGGGATCACGCTGAGGAGTTGCCACGTCATAGAGTCATGTTAACGGCAGTCGCGTGCTCTCACGGTGCTGGCGGCACGATCCCGCAGCGGCACAGCGCGACAATAGACTGAGCGAACGCAATTGGGAGGTCACGTGGCGCAGCTGTTGATCTTGACGTCCGCGGTCGACACCGAGGTCTTTCCCGCATTGGGCCTACTCAGTCACAGCACCAAGCAAATTCCCGCATCGCCCGCTTCGCTCATCTCGGCTCCGAGTTGCGACCTCATCTTCGTGGATGCCCGGCAAGACCTCGCCAACGCGAAGTCGCTCTGCAAGATCCTCACCACGACCGGGGTGAACGTGCCGCTCATCCTGATACTCACCGAGGGCGGGCTGACCGCGGTATCCGCCGACTGGGGCGTGGACGACGTGATCCTGGCCTCGGCCGGCCCTGCCGAAGCGGATGCCCGCATCCGGCTCGCCCTCGGCCGGCAGGCCCTCAATTCCTCCAGCTCGAAGATCCAGGCCTCCGGCGTTGTCATCGACGAGGCGTCGTACAGCGCGAAGGTACACGGGCGCCCACTCGACCTCACCTTTAAAGAGTTCGAGCTGCTGCGCTTTCTTGCCACCCACCCCTCGCGGGTCTTCACCCGCGAACAACTGCTCAGCGAGGTGTGGGGCTACGACTATTTTGGCGGCACCCGCACGGTCGACGTGCACGTGCGTCGCCTGCGCGCGAAGCTCGGTGACCTCGAGTCACTCATCGGCACCGTGCGTAATGTCGGCTATCGCTTCAACGTCTATGACGACGACAATGAGCGCCCCGCGCTGGCGTCGACGCAATAGCAGCATCGCAAGCGCCAGACCGTGACCCTTTCCGCTCGCCCGCCCCGTAGTGAAGGTAGTTCGATGACGTCCTCCCCCCAACTTGACGACCTGATTCTGCGGGCCACCGCCGCCGACGGGTCTCCCCCCTTCTCCGATGGCGCTCTGGCCCAGTTCGCAAACGGCCAGCGCGAGCTGGTCTGGGAGTACGACGCCGAGGGCCACTCGGTGGGGGCAGCGCTCGACTCGCCCGCCGCATCCGAATTCGTCGTTGACCCGGATGCCCGCCGCCTCGGCCACGGAGCCCGCATGCTCGACATGCTCACGCATCCCGCCCGCGGTGGCGCGGGCGGCGCCAAGCTGTTCTGGGCGCACGGGGATCACCCCGCCGCGCGCGCGCTGGCCCGCCATCACCGTCTCGAGGCGGTGCGCAGCCTGCTGCACCTGCGGCTCGAGAACCTCCCGAGCACCCCGGCCGGTGAACCGGACCCGAGCGGCTGGTCGGCATTCACCGCCGCCGACTCGGAAGAGTGGGTGGCCCTAAACGCCCGCATCTTTGCCGAGCACCCCGAGCAGGGCGCCATCACGAAAGCCGATCTCGAGGCGACGATGGCCGAGGCGTGGTTTGACGCCGGTGACTTCCTGCTCCTGCGCGATGGCAACGAGCTGGTGGGCTACGTGTGGCTGAAAATCACCACGGATTCGGCGCAAGAACGGTGTGGCGAGTTTTACGTCGTCGGGGTTTCCCCCGCCCGGCAGGGTACTGGGCTCGGCGGCAGGCTCATGGCGGCGGGCTTTGCGCGGCTGGTCGAGCGTGGCGTGCCCTGTGCTCACCTCTATGTCGAGGGCGATAACGCCGCGGCGTTGCGGCTTTATCGAGGGCTCGGTTTTGCCGAGTCGAATGTCGACGTGCAATACCACTACGCCCGCTGACCGAGCCGCACCCGATGAGCTAGCGGGGCGCAGCGCGGTTAATCCGCTGTTCATTGCGCCGTGGCAGGATAAACGGATGGACAGCTCGAACAGCATCTCTGACGCCGGTGAGACCACCGACTCGCTCGACGAGTATGACCTCGACGAATCGTCGAGCGTGGATGACGGAACACTGCCGCCCGAGCGTTACCTCGACCGCGAACTGAGCTGGCTGGCCTTCAACAAGCGCGTGCTGGAGCTTGCCGAAGACGAGTCGGTGGCCCTGCTGGAGCGCGCAAACTTCCTGGCCATCTTCGCCAGCAATCTCGACGAGTTTTTCATGGTGCGGGTGGCCGGGCTCAAGCGCCGTATCCTGACCGGGCTCGCCGTTCCGACGAACGTCGGGAGGGCGCCTCAGGACGTGCTCGACGACGTGAGTGCCACGGCACACGAGCTGCAAGAAAGACAAGCGCTCGCATTCCGCAACAGCGTCAAGCCCGCCCTCGGGGCCGCCGGCATCCACATCGAAACTTGGGCAGACCTCGACGACACCGACCGCCTGGCGCTTGACGAAATCTTTTCCAAGCAGATTTTTCCGGTGCTAATGCCGTTGGCCGTCGACCCGGCCCACCCGTTCCCGTATATTTCGGGCCTCTCGCTGAACCTCTCGATTCGGGTGCGCAGCCCGAAGACCGGCAAGGAGGAGTTTGCGCGCCTGAAGGTGCCGCCGATGCTCCCCCGGTTCGTCGAACTGCCCGCTGGCGAGCGCGACGTGGTGCGCTACATTCCGCTCGAAGACCTCATCTCTAACCATCTGGGTGACCTGTTCCCCGGCATGGAGATCTTGGAGCACCACGAGTTCAGGGTGACCCGCAACGAGGATGTCGAGGTCGACGAGGACGAGTCAGAGAACCTCATCCAGGCCCTCGAGAAGCAGATTCTGAACCGTCGCTTCGGGCCACCCATTCGACTCGAGATCACCGACGATATGGATTCGATGACCCTGGGCCTGCTCATGAGTGAGCTCGACATCACCGAGCAGGAGGTCTACCGCCTCCCGGCCCCGCTCGACCTCCGCGGGCTCTTCCAGCTCACCCGGCTCGACCGACCTACCCTGAAGTTTCCGCGCTGGGTGCCCACCACAAGCGTGAACCTGCTGCCCGTCGAACCGGCCGCCGCACCGGACATCTTCGCGTCGATCGCTCGGCAAGACGTGCTGGTGCACCACCCCTATGAGTCGTTCTCGACAAGCGTTCAGGCGTTTCTTGAGCAGGCCGCCGCAGACCCGAACGTGCTTGCTATCAAGCAGACGCTGTACCGCACCAGCGGCGATAGCCCGATCGTGGAAGCACTCATTGCCGCAGCGGAGTCGGGTAAGGCGGTGCTTGCTCTCGTCGAGATCAAGGCCCGCTTCGACGAAACCGCAAACATCAACTGGGCCCGAAAGCTGGAGAAGGCCGGCGTGCACGTGGTCTATGGCCTGGTCGGCCTCAAGACGCACTGCAAGCTCGCCCTCGTGGTTCGCCAGGAGAACGGCGTTTTACGGCACTACAGCCACATCGGCACGGGAAACTACAACCCCAAGACGAGCCGCATCTACGAAGACCTCGGCCTCTTTACGGCCGATGACCAGGTCGGCAAAGACCTCACCCGGCTCTTCAATGAGCTGTCCGGTTATGCGATCGAGAAGAAGTTCAAGCGACTGCTGGTGGCCCCGCTGCACCTGCGCAAGGGGTTGCTCAAGCGCATCAGGGGCGAGGCCGATAACGCGCGGGCCGGGCTGCCATCCGGCATCAGAATCAAGCTCAATTCCATCGTCGACGAGGCCATCATCGATGCCCTCTACCGGGCAAGCATTGCGGGGGTACCCGTCGAGCTCGTGGTGCGCGGAATCTGCGCAGTGCGGCCGGGGCGAGCCGATCTGAGCGAGAACATCACGGTTCGATCGATCCTCGGCCGCTACCTCGAACACGCCCGCATCTTCTCTTTTCACAACAACGGTGATCCGCAGGTCTTCATCGGCAGCTCCGACATGATGCACCGCAACCTCGATCGCCGGGTCGAGGCCCTCGTACGCATCACCAGCCCCGATCACCTGCGCCAGCTCGATGAGCTGTTCACCCTCGCGATGTCGGATACCACTGCCAGCTGGTGGCTCGACGAGACCGGCACCTGGACTCGCCACGACCGCGCGGAAGACGGCACGGCCCTGAACGATATGCAGAACGTACTCATGAAGCAGATCTCGCAGCGGAAGCGCGGCGGGGTAGCCCGGTGAGCCTCGCGCAGCCGCCCATTCTGGCTGCCGGTGCGGTGTGCTGGCGCCTCATCGCGGGCACCGTGCGAATCCTCGTGGTGCACCGCGGGGACAGAGCGGATGTATCGCTGCCCAAGGGCAAGGTCGACCCTGGCGAGACGCTGCCGGAAACCGCGGTTCGCGAAATCATGGAAGAAACCGGGCTCGCGGTAACCCTCGGGGCTCCGCTGGGAACCGTCGAGTACGTTCTGCCCAGCGGCCGCGACAAGGTCGTGCACTACTGGTCGTGCGAGATCGACGAGCATGCGCTCGAGCTCGCGCGATTCACCCCCAATGCCGAGATCGCCGCCCTGGAATGGCTGCCGCTCGACAAGGTGCGTAAGAAGCTCAGTTACGCGCATGACCTCAGCATCGTGAACCGTTTTGCCCAACGGCTCGAGGCCGGAAACGCGCGCACCTTCGCCCTCATCGCCGTACGGCACGGCAAAGCGGTCATCCCGACGGCATGGGACGGCCCCGATTCATCCCGCCCCCTCATGCAGCGCGGCACCGATCAGGCCGTCGCAATCGCGAAGGGTATCGCCGCCTTCGCCCCCGCGAAGATCATCAGCAGCACGGCGGCCCGCTGCCAGGCAACCGTTGCCCCGCTCGCCCAGCTGCTCGATCTGCCGATCAAAGCCACGAACGCCATCAGTCAGGATGACTACAGCCCCGACGGCGCCGAGGTCGCTGCCGTCATCGCCAAACGCCTGAAAAAGAAGGTCACCGCCGTGCTGTGCAGCCACGGCCCCGTGCTCCCGCAGATCATCGAAGAGGTGGCCCGGCGCACTCATACCGAGCGGGATGTCACGCTGCGCGAGTCGGCGGACCTCGCCACCGGTGACTTCACGGTGCTGCACATCTCGCTCGAGCATCCGCAGTCCGGCCTCGTGGCCGTCGAGACGCACGCACCCAGCTTCGACTGATTTGCGCCACGGGTCACGCGCCGGGTGAACTTTTGGCGGACAGTTTGCCCGTCGTTCACCTGCCGTTCACCTCGTGGGGGCGGTTCGGTAGAACTGGCAACATATCGTTTCTCTTCGGACCGGCACCCGGTCCGACACGAGTCGAGTCCACAGCGACAACCGGCTGACGTGATAATCATCCCGAAGGGAACACAGTGAAGTTCAAAAATGTGGCAGCGGTAGGCGCAATCGCGCTCGCCTCTGCAATCGCTCTCTCCGCGTGCTCAGCAGCAGCCCCGACCCCCACTTCGACGCCCACCACGGCGGCGTACACGATCGACCCGAAGCTTGCCGGCACGATCACCGCCGGTGGTTCAAGCGCCCAGGCCAACGCCGAGGCAGCATGGTACGCGGCATTCAAGGCCGTCGCGACCGGCGTCACGATCAACTACGACAAGTCACAGGGCTCCGGCGGTGGCGTCACCAACTTCCTCGCGGGCACCTACGACTTCGCCGGCTCCGACTCGCCGCTGAACAAGGACAACCAGACCAAGTCGCAGACCACCTGTGGCGCCGGTGGCGCCCTCAACTTCCCGGTGTACCTGTCGGGCGTTGCGGTCATCTACAACGTGGCTGGCGTGACTGACCTGAAGCTCTCCTCCGCGACCCTCGCAGAGATCTTCATGCTCAAGATCACCACCTGGAACGACCCGGCCATCGCTGCCGAGAACAAGGGCGCGACCCTGCCGGCGACCGCGATCACCGTGGTCACCCGTTCGGACGGATCCGGCACGACGGCGAACTTCACCAACTACCTGACCCAGGTGCAGCCCACCATCTTCACGGGTGCAGCTGGTTCGGCGTGGCCGATCCCCGGCACGAGCGGCCAGCAGGGTGGTTCCGGTGTGGTTAACACCGTCACCGCCGGTGCGGGCACGATCGGCTACGCCGACCACAGCTCGATTGGCAAGCTCACCGCCGCATCGATCCAGAGCGGCACCGGCACCGACTTCGTGACGTACTCCCCGGCGGCCGCTACCGCGGGCTTCGAGGCAGCCGCTGTGGCCGCCCCGCTGACCGCCGGCGACCTGAGCAAGAAGATCGACTATACGAAGATCTCCGGCGCATCGGCTTACCCGATTCCGCTGCTCTCCTACGTGATCGCGTGCACCACCTTCAAGCTGCCGGCACAGTCCGCCCTGGTGAAGGCCTACATCGGCTTCATCGGTAGCGACATCGGCCAGAAGATCTCCGCGAAGAACGCGGGATCCGCACCGGTTCCCGCGAGCATCCTTGCTGACTTCACGGCCAGCCTGGCACTCATCAAATAGTTCAACCCGCTATTCGCCAGCACGGTAACGTAACTGGCACCGACGGTCGGCCCCCGCTAAGGAGAACGCAGTGAGCACCAATGAAACTGTCTCCTCGGCTGGGGCCGCACCGTTACCCGGCAGAGCCCCGCGTCCCCGGGGAGCTGGAGCCCCTCCCGTGGTCAAGGCCCGCGCGGCCGACCGCATCTTTTTCGGCCTGAGCTTTGGCTCCGCCACCCTCATCATCGTCATCCTGGCCGCGGTTGCACTCTTCCTCATCATCCAGGCCGTGCCGGCCATCGCCGCCAACTGGAAAGACACCCCGAGCCTGGCCGAAGGCCCTACGGCCGGCTACGACAGCTTCTGGACGTACGTCGGCCCGCTCGTCTTCGGCACGCTTTTCGCCTCCGCTATCGCTCTGGTGATCGGAGCGCCGATCGCCATCGGCATTGCGCTCTTCATCTCGCACTACGCGCCACGGCGCGTGGCCGGGGTGCTCGGCTACCTCATCGATCTTCTCGCCGCGGTGCCCTCGATCGTGTTCGGCCTCTGGGGCATCATCGTCATTCGGCCGCTGCTGCTTCCGCTCAGCGGGTTTCTCAATCAGAATTTCGGCTGGATTCCGCTGTTCGGCGGCCAGGTCTCTACCGTCGGCTCCACGATCCTCGCCGGCGCGGTCGTGCTGGCGGTCATGATCCTGCCGATCATCAGCTCCATCTCCCGCGAAATATTCCTGCAGACCCCGCGACTCAACGAGGAGGCAGCCCTCGCACTCGGGGCGACCAAGTGGGAGATGATCCGCCTGGCCGTGCTGCCATACGCTCGGTCTGGCGTGGTGAGCGCGACCCTTCTCGGCCTCGGGCGGGCGCTCGGCGAGACCATGGCAATCGCGCTGATCATTTCGCCATCGATCATCGTGTCGCTGCGGATCCTCACCGAGGGCGAAAACTCGCAGACGATCGCGGCAAATATCGCGCTCAACTTTCAGATTGCCGATGGCCTGCAGCGTCAGGCCCTGATCGGCACCGGGCTGATGCTCTTTGTCATCTCGCTCGCGGTGAACCTCGTCGCGCGCTTCATCGTCGCCCGTACTGCTCCGGGCGCGTCGCGCAAGAGCGGTGGCAAGCGCAGGCCGCCGGAAGGCGTCACACTGCCATCGGCCACGAGCGCCCTCGAGTCGACAGGTCGCCCGGCCACCGACACCCAGCA
>JANXTJ010000133.1 GCA_025352485.1 Salinibacterium sp. | reverse complement strand
CTGAAACCCACCGGCATCAGCGAGAAGACCATCCAGAAACACCTCTACCAGCCCGATCTGCCCGATGTCGACCTGTTCGTGCGCAGCTCCGGTGAACAGCGCACCAGCAATTTCATGCTCTGGCAGAGCGCCTATGCCGAGATGGTTTTTCTCGACACGCTCTGGCCCGATTTCGGGCGTGAGCAACTGTGGGAAGCAATCATGATCTACGCACAGCGCAATCGGAGGTTCGGCGGCGCTATCGACGCCCCGGGTGCCTAAGCGGAGGTGGAATCGGTGTGGCCACCGTTGCGCGTTCGAGCAGCGCGCGATGCTGGCTAGGCTGTCCTGATGCCCACCATGCAACCCATTCGCACCGGCATCATTGGCTTCGGCCTTTCCGGTCGCGTCTTCCATGCCCCTTTCATCGCCACCAACCCGGCCTTTCGCCTCGACGTCATCTCGACGAGCAACCCGGAGCGGGCGGCGCAGGCCGGCTCGCAGCATCCCGGTGCCACGATCGTGTCGTCCCCGGACGAGCTGCTGGCGCGCGCCGAAGATCTCGACCTGGTGATTCTGGCGTCGCCCGCACACACCCATCTCGAGCAGGGGCTGGCTGCCCTTGACGCCGGCGCCGGGATCGTCATCGATAAGCCGTTCGTGCCCACCGTGATCGAGGCCAAGAAGCTCATCGCGAAGGCCGAGGAGAGCGGCAAGATGCTCACCGTATTCCAGAACCGTCGCTGGGATGGGGATTTTCTCACCATCAAGCGCCTGCTCGCTGAGGGTCGCCTCGGCACCGTGCACCGTTTCGAGTCGACCTTCGAACGCTGGGCTGGCGCCAACCGCGACCGCTGGCAAGACACCACCACCATCCGGCAGGGCGCCGGCATCAGCTACGACCTCGGCAGCCACCTCGTCGACCAGGCGCTTCATTTATTCGGTCCGGCAATCGTGGAACAGGCCGAGCTTCAGGTCGTGCGCGCCGGCAGCGTCAGTGACGACGACTCGTTCATCTCGCTGCTGCATTCCAGCGGCGTGCGTTCGCACCTGACGATGAGCCGCGCCGCAGCCCAGAGCGGGCCGCGATTCCGGGTCCTGGGTTCCGAGTCTGCCTACACGGTCTATGGCCTCGACGGCCAGGAACCGATGCTCAAGCTGGCGCAATGGCCCGGATCTGCTGGCTACGGGGTCACGCCGGAGGCCGAATGGGGGCTGCTCGGTATCGACGGCTCCGCGGACGGGCTGGTGAGCGTGCCGACGGAGGCGGGGGACTACCCCGGGTTCTACGCGGGCGTTGCCGCGAGCATCCGTGACGGCGCACCGGCACCGGTCGCAGCGAAAGATGCCCTCGAGGTCGTGCGGATCATCGAGCGGGCGCACGCCCTGTCAAACGCGGTCGCCTAGCTCGGTCGCCTCGCTGGGGCAGGCCACGCCACCGGGTGCGGCCCTTGCCGGGCGGCGGCGGGGGCGGGATGCTGTACCCATGACGTCCCCCTCCCTCCAGGCCGCGATCGACAGTTTCGGCGACCCGCGCGGGTATCTCGCCGTGGCATCCATCGGCATCCCACCCCGCCAATCGGTGGATGCTCTGACCGCCGACCTCGCGGCGTGGTCGCGTGCCGACCGCGACCCGCAAGGCTACGACCTAGTCATCGAGCGCACGCGGGAGCACTACGGTCGACTGGTGGGAATGCCGGTTGAGCGCATTGCGCAGGGCTCGCAAACCTCCGTGATGGCCTCACTGGTGGCGCAGGCGGTGCCGGTCGGTGCCGAGGTGCTCTGCGTCGACGGGGATTTCTCATCCATCGTCTTCCCCTTCCTGCAACGTCACGACATCGTGGTGCGGTCGGTCGCACTGGAGGCGGTCGCTGACTCGATCACCGAAAACACCTGGCTCGTCGTGTTCTCCCGCGTGCAGTCCTCCAGCGGGGTGCTGGCCGACGTACCGGCGATCGTCGAGGCGGCGAAGCTGCATGGCACCTTCACGTTCTGCGACACCACTCAGGCGACCGGCGTGCTGCAGGTCGATGCCGCCCAGTTTGATGCCACCGTCTGCCACAGCTACAAGTGGTTGTGCGCTCCGCGCGGCGTTGCCTTCCTCACACTCTCCGAGCGTTTCGATGCCCTGCTCACCCCGGTGCAGGCGGGCTGGTACGCCGGCGACAATGTCTGGGGCAGTTGCTACGGTCCGCAGATGGAGCTCGCTACTTCTGCCCGCCGCTTCGATGTGTCTCCCGCCTGGCAGGCGTGGATCGGGGCCGAGCAATCCATCGGGCTTTTCGCGGGGCTTGAGATGGCGGAGGTGTGGGATCGCGCCAGTGGCCTCGGCGATGCGCTGTGCGATGCGCTGGGCATCCCGCAACAGCATCAGGCGATCGTGAGCTGGCCGGATGCCTCCGGTGGCGACCTGGGCAAATTGGTAGCGGCCGGCATCCGGGCATCGCTTCGCGCGGGCAAATTGCGCGCATCGTTTCACCTCTGGAATAACGACGACGACGTGGCGTCAGTGGTCGGCGCGCTGCGTCGGTAGTCTTAGGCCATCGCCGACCGGGCACCCAGCTCGGCTGACCAGAGAATCGCGCGCGGCTGAGGCAGCTGCGTGCAGAGGAGCACACTCGTGGCAACGCCCAGCAATCTCGACGCCGTCATCAACCTGGCCAAGCGCCGGGGTTTTGTCTTCCAGTCCGGCGAAATCTACGGCGGTTCGCGCTCCGCGTGGGATTACGGGCCGCTCGGCACCGCGCTCAAAGAGAACATCAAGAAGCAGTGGTGGCAGAGCATTGTGCAGGGGCGCGACGATGTTGTCGGGATCGATTCCGCCGTCATCCTGCCCCGCCGGGTCTGGGAGGCCTCTGGCCACGTCGAGGTATTCTCCGACCCGCTGGTCGAGTCGCTGCACACCCACAAGCGCTACCGCGCCGACCAGCTGCTCGAGCAGTATGAGGAAAAGCACGGTCATCCGCCCGTCAATGGCATGGCGGACATCAAAGACCCAGACACCGGCCAGCCCGGCGCTTGGACGGAGCCGCAAAACTTTTCCGGGCTCCTGAAGACGTTCCTCGGCCCGGTCGACAACGAGGAGGGGATGCACTACCTGCGCCCCGAAACGGCCCAGGGCATTTTCGTGAATTTTTTGAACGTGCAGAAATCGGCCCGCATGAAGATTCCCTTCGGCATTGCCCAGATTGGCAAGGCGTTCCGGAATGAGATTGTGGCCCGCCAGTTCATTTTCCGAATGCGCGAATTCGAGCAGATGGAGATGCAGTTTTTCGTGCGCCCCGGCACCGAAGGCGAATGGTACGAGACGTGGAAGGCGGCCCGCCGCCGCTTCCACGAAGCCGTGGGCCTGGCCCCGGAGAAGCTGCGTTTCCACGACCACGACAAGCTGGCCCACTACGCCAAAGCCGCCGTCGACATCGAGTACGAGTTCCCCTTCGGCTTCAAGGAAATCGAGGGCATCCACTCGCGCTCCGACTTCGACCTGACCCAGCACCAGCACCTGAGCCGCAAGAAGCAGCAGTACTTCGACAACGACATCGACGAGGCCACGGGCAAGGCGTATGGCAACTACGTGCCGTTCGTGGTGGAGACC
>JANXTJ010000108.1 GCA_025352485.1 Salinibacterium sp. | reverse complement strand
CGGAAGAACTCGACGATTACCGCGGCCAGTATTCGAACCGTGGCCGAGCGCGCGGTGCGCGCCATCGACAGCAATACGCCGAGCAGGAGTGCCAAGATCGCCGCAACGCCGGCCATCTGAAGAGTGGCGCTGAGGCCCCGCCAGACCGTGCGCCACAGCGCCCTGTCGACAAGGATGTCCCACCTCGACGGATCGAACAGCCCCGGCTGCGGCACGCCGGCGGAGTTTTCGCGCGGGCCGGACAGGACAATTGCGGTCGCGGTGATACCGGCGACAATGAGCACGCCCGCCACGACCGACAGGATGAGCGAGAGTCGCCGGGCGCGCGGGCCCGGCACGTCGTAGAGCACGTTGGTCATCGTCGCACCGCCGCCTTCCGCTCGAGATAACCCGCCAATTGCCCCAGTGGCACCGTAATGACGAGGTAGAACGCCGCGACCGCAATGAGAATAGCGACCGTTGCGTTTCCGTTGAATTGGACTACGTCACGAGAGACCTTGACCAGCTCGGCCACGGAAAAGCCGGCAGCGACAGAGGTGTTCTTGGTCAGGGCGATGATCACGTTGATCAGCGGTGGGATGACCATCCGGATTGCCTGCGGAAACACCACGAGGCCCACGGTCTGGCCAAACCGCAGACCGAGAGCCCGTGCTGCCTCTGCCTGGCCCACCGGCACACCGTTGACACCGGATCGAATCGCTTCGGCGACGAACGGCGACGTGTAGAGCGTGAGGCCAATCGTCGCGGCAACGGTGTAGTCGAGCCGCGTTCCGAGTTGCGGAAGAACGAACGCGCAGAAGAACAGCACCAGAGTCAGCGGGGTATTTCGCAGCACTTCGGTGTAGACGGTCGCACTTCCCCGCAGGGCTGGTATCGGCGAGATTCGCAGCGCAGCAACAAGCATGCCGACCACGAGCGCCCCCACCCCGGCCACGACGAGCAGACGCAGGGTCATGAGGAATCCGCCCGCAAAGGCTGG
The DNA here is from genome assembly GCA_025352485.1 of Salinibacterium sp. Classification (GTDB taxonomy): domain Bacteria; phylum Actinomycetota; class Actinomycetes; order Actinomycetales; family Microbacteriaceae; genus Rhodoglobus. The sequence continues at coordinate 4,762 of JANXTJ010000108.1, read as the reverse complement.
CAGGTTCTCAATGATGGCGTCCACATTCTCCGTTCTGTGCGGAAGTCGGGCGGGTGCGGCCCCGGAAAGTCGGGGCCGATTCCGGTGCGTGCGGTTAGTAGCGGTCTACGGTGGGCAGGGCTGGCAGCGGCAGCACCGCACCCGCCGTGGACTCCCACGCCTTCGCCCACCGGCCATCCGCGAAGGCTTTCTCCAACACGTCGTTGATGAACATGCGGAAGTCGGTGTCTGTGAGCTTCACGCCTATGCCGTACGGCTCTTTAGTGAAGGGCTTACCCACCACCTCGAACTCCCCACCGCCGCCAGCGGCCAGACCCGCAAGAATCACGTTGTCTGTCGTCAGCGCCAGAACTCGCCCCGAGCTGACCAGCGGAAGGCATTCGGCATAGCCGGCGAGAGACGTGACCTGATCCGTGTACTTCTTGATGTTGGCCTCTGACGTTGAACCGGCAACGGTGCACACGGGCTTCCCCGCAAGATCTTCGGGGCCCTTGATGCCACTCGGGTTACCGGCAAGCACCAAGATGTCCTGTCCGGCGTTGTAGTACGGACCGGCAAAAGAGATGACCTGTTTGCGCTTGTCGTTGATCGTGTACGTCGCCACCACCATGTCGACCTGACCCGACTGGATGAACGGCTCGCGGTTTTGCGACACGGTCTCCGTCCAGGTGATCCCGCCCGCCGGAATGCCCAGTTCCGACGCGATAATCTTCGCGATCTCGACGTCGAATCCCTGGGGCTTACCGCTCGGGTCGACCTGGCCGAACAGCGGCTGATCAAATTTCGCACCAATGGTGATTGCGCCCGCTGTGTTGAGCTTTGCCATTGTCGTGCGGGCCGCGAATTCGAAGGTCTTTCCGTTGTTCGCTGCTGCCCCCGGTGCCGGAGCGCCCGAGTCGGTGCACGCGGCCAGACTGAGAACGCCCAGTGTTGCAATGGCCGCGATCATCAGGCTTTTTTGGGTGCGCATGATTCCTCCTATTGCTCCAATTTCTCGCGCACCGGTTAGTGCGTGAGTATTTTCGACAGGAATTCCTTGGCTCTCGGGCTCTGCGGGTCGATGAAGAATTTCTCGGGCGTCGCCTCCTCGACGATCCGCCCCTCAGCCATGAACAGCACGCGCCCGGCGGCCTTGCGCGCGAAGCCCATCTCGTGGCTGACGACCACCATGGTCATCCCCTCGCTCGCGAGACCGATCATGACGTCGAGCACCTCTGTGATCATTTCGGGATCGAGGGCCGAAGTGGGCTCGTCGAAGAGCATGACGTGGGGATCCATGGCTAGAGCGCGGGCAATGGCGACTCGCTGCTGCTGGCCCCCGAAAGCTGCGACGGCATTTTTGCCGCCTGATCGGCAACTCCGACGCGATCCAGAAGCTCCATCGCGCGCTGGTTGGCGACTGCCCTCGTTCGGCGGCGCACCTTGAGCTGGCCCAGAGTCACGTTCTCGAGAATCGTCTTGTGTGCGAAGAGGTTAAACGACTGGAACACCATGCCGACGTCGGCGCGGAGCTTCGCAAGGGCTGGGCCCTCGGCGGGGAGGGGCACCCCATCAATCGTGATGACGCCGTCGTCGATGGTTTCGAGGCGGTTGATCGCCCGACAGAGCGTCGACTTGCCAGATCCGCTGGGGCCAATGATGACGACGACCTCGCCGCGGTGGATGGTCGTCGTGATGTCTTTCAGAACGTGAAGCTCGCCGAAATGTTTGTTGACGTGGTCCACAACTACGAGCGGTTCCATACCCCACCCAACCACACCCCCCTCATGAGGGTCAACCGTTCTGTCTATCTGTGGTGAAGGCGGGGTACGCACAGCCGGCGCGAAGGGTCGCGACGCTCGCCGTAACGAGCGGGAAAGCCTAGGCGCGTTGCGCGAACGCCGACTCGTACAGGCAGACGGATGCCGCGGTTGCGAGATTCATCGATTCGGCATGACCGTAGATGGGCACCGTGATCGCCGAGTCGGCGAGGGCGTAATGCTCCTCGCTTAGACCGCGAGCCTCATTTCCGAACAGCCACGCGGTGGGGGCCAGGAGCGCACCCGTCTTGCGGGCGTCGAGCAGGTTGGCGCCCTTGATGTCGGCGGCAATGATCTGAAGCCCGGCGCCCTTGGTGCGCTCAATGACGCTTTCAAGTTCGACGCCGACGGCGACGGGCAGGTGGAACAGCGATCCGGTGGTGGCGCGGACGACCTTGGGATTGTAAAGATCCACGCTGCGACCGGTGAAGATGACGGCGTCGGCACCGGCGGCATCCGCTGCTCTGATGATGGTTCCCGCATTGCCGGGATCGCGCACCTCTTCGAGGATGGCGATCAGCTTCGGCTCATTTCCGAGGATGTCCTTCAGTGAGGTAGGGAATTGGCGACAGACCGCGATGATGCCCTGCGGGGTCACGGTGTCGGCCATTGCCTCGAGCACCTGCTCTGAGACGAACTCGGTCTCGATGCCGGCGGCCGCAGCCCTGCGGGCGATGTCGGCGTAGCGCTCGAGTGCGGTCGGGGTCGCAAAGAGGTCGACCACGAGTTCCGGACGGTAGGCCAAGGCCTCGGATACGGACTGCGGGCCTTCGAGCAGGAACAGCCCGGTCTCGAGGCGCGCCTCACGCTTGGCGAGCTTCGCCACGGCGCGCACGCGCGGGGAACGGGGATTGTCGATCATGGGTCAAGCCTACTAACGGCTGAGTGACGGACTTTCGCCCCTGTGCGTTACGGCGGGATGGCGGAACTCCGCAACTCAGGGCAAGGCAGCCGGGAGGCAACGAGAACCAGGGCTCCCGCGCCAATGTGAAAGACCCCGAGGATTCGTTCCTCGGGGTCTTTCAGGCAGAACAAACTACGCGGCGACCTTCGGTGCCGACGTGTCGGCCGGAAGTGCCGCTTTCGCGGTGGCAACGATCGCCGCGAACGTGGCGGGCTCGGTGACAGCGAGGTCGGCCAGGATGCGGCGGTCGACCTCGATGCCGGCCAGGTTGAGCCCCTGGATGAGGCGGTTGTAGGTCAGGCCGTTCGCGCGGGAGGCCGCGTTAATGCGCTGGATCCACAGGCGGCGGAAGTCGCCTTTGCGCGCGCGGCGGTCACGGTATGCGTAGACGAGGGAGTGAGTGACCTGCTCCTTGGCCTTGCGGTAAAGGCGCGAACGCTGGCCGCGGTAACCCTTGGCGCGCTCGAGGATGACGCGACGCTTCTTGTGGGCGTTTACTGCCCTTTTGACTCTTGCCATTTTCTATGCCCTTACTTACCGAGAAGCTTCTTGATGATCTTGGCGTCCTGCGGAGCGAGGACCTGTTCCTGGTTCAGCGAGCGCTTGCGCTTGCCGCTCTTCACTTCCAAGTTGTGGCGCATGCCGGCCTGCTGCTTCATGACCTTGCCGCTACCGGTGAGCTTGAAGCGCTTTTTGGCACCGGAGTGCGTCTTCTGCTTAGGCATCCTTATCCCTCTTTCGTTGTTGCTGTCTTGACGGGCTTCGCCGCACTCGCCGGTGTTGCTGGCTTGGGCGTTGCCGGTTTGGCGGGCGTTGCGGGTTTTGCTGGCGTTACCGGTTTGACCGGGACTGCGGATTTTGCTGGCGCTGCCGGTGTTGCCACGGCAACCGGTGTCGCGACCGGCGCGGCCACCTTCGCCTCGACCACCACGGCAACCGGGGCTACCTCAACAACGGGCGCCTCGACGACCTCAGTCTCGATGACCTCAGTCTCGACAGCCACGGCCTTCGCCGCTACCACCGTTGCCACAGGCGCTGATGTCTCGGCTTTGGGGGCTGCGGCCTTCGGGGCTGCGGCCTTCACCGGTGCCGCCTCGGATGCCTCTGCCGGCGTACGGGCCGGCTTGTTGGCCGCCTTGCGTGCGTCAGCTTCGGCCTTCGCCGTTGCCTTGTTCTTGTGCGGGCCGATGACCATCACCATGTTGCGGCCGTCGATCATCGGAGTGGATTCGACGGATCCGAATTCTCCGACATCCTCGGCAAACCTCTGCAGCAAACGCACGCCCTGTTCGGGGCGAGACTGCTCACGGCCGCGGAACAGGATCATGGCTTTGACCTTGTCACCCGCCGCGAGGAAGCCCTCGGCGCGCTTGCGCTTCGTTTCGTAGTCGTGGGTGTCGATTTTGAGGCGGAAACGAACCTCCTTGAGGATCGTGTTCGCCTGATTGCGTCGAGCTTCCTTGGCCTTCTGGGCCTCTTCGTACTTGAACTTGCCGTAATCCATGATCTTGGCGACGGGAGGCTTGGAGTTGGGAGCTACCTCAACCAAATCCAGGTCGGCCTCCTGGGCCAGGCGGATAGCGTCTTCGATGCGGACGACGCCGACCTGCTCGCCATTGGGGCCAACAAGACGGACCTCCGGGACGCGGATTCGGTCATTGGTACGCGGATCGCTGATGCGGGTCTCCTCTTCGTGTGCGTGGTGGCGGCGGTTGCCGCATGGCACGGAAAGAGGAACTTCTACGACGCGCGCGCCGCAACACCCTTCATTGCTGTCCAGACGGCCATGAGCCGGACGGACGGGGTGTAACTACCCGGTAACCTTTGAGAAGCGGTTGACAGGTGGGAGAATCTCCACTTTCGTAGCCGGGGCAAGCCCCGAAGCCTCAATAAGAATAGCAGACCGCAGCTGCCTTATGTAACAAAAAGTGCGGCGACAGCATAGCTAAGGAACCTCCATGGACGACGCCCTCAATGAAATCCGCGACATCTCAGAGGTGCCGGCCATTGAAGTGATCAACACCGTCGCGGTGCACCTGATGAGCGCGGCCGCGGTGAA
>JANXTJ010000099.1 GCA_025352485.1 Salinibacterium sp. | reverse complement strand
GTGGGCCGCCGAAGCCGGCTTCGGCGTCGGCCACGATCGGTGCGAGCCAGTCAATGCCGCTGTCGAGCCCCTCGGCGTGCTCGATCTGGTCGGCGCGCAGCAGCGCGTTGTTGATGCGCCGCACGACCGCGGGAACGCTGTTCGCCGGATACAAGCTCTGGTCGGGGTAAGTCTGGCCGGAGAGGTTTGCGTCGGCAGCCACCTGCCAACCGGACAAATAAATCGCTTTCAGACCGGCGCGAATCTGCTGCACGGCCTGGTTGCCGGTGAGGGCGCCGAGCGCCGGCACCCACTCCGAGCCGCCATCTTCTGTGCCGTGGATGAGCGCCCAGAGGTTCTCCGCACCGCGCTTCGCGAGGGTGCGCTGCTCACGAACGCTGCCCCGCAGTGCAATGACGTCGTCGGCCGTGTAGTCGCGCTGGATGCCGTTCCAGCGGGCATCGGTCTTCCACTCGGTTTCGAGTTCTTGGGCGGTCTGGGCTTGATCGCCCGTGCGTAGCGTGCTGCTCATCGCGTGCTCCTTCGTCGTGTCCTTGCATCGACTCTGGCGGTGCTGGACTAGTTCTTAATCAGAAAATGCGGCAGAATTCTGGTGATTCTTCTGTTTTCCCGAAGAACCAGCCGAGGAGGATGCCCAGATGGAGCCGCGAGCCGCGAGCGCGACCGAGGATGAGGACATGCTCGACTCTCTTACTATCGGCCGCCGCATCCGCCAGCTGCGCACCGACCGCGGCCTCACTCTCGATGACGTCGGGGGGTCGCTCGGGCGGGCGGCATCACAGATCTCGGTGATCGAGAACGGCAAACGCGAACTGAAGCTCGGCGAGCTGCAGAAGCTGGCCCGCATCTTCGGCGTGACCATCGACGAGGTGCTCAGCCCCGAGGCACCCTCCAAACGGGCCGCCCTCGAGATCGCCCTGGAGCGCGCCCAGCGCGGACCGTTGTTCGCGGCGCTGCCCCTGCCGCGCCTAGCGGTGCGCAAAACCCTCAGCGACGACGCCATCGAGACGATCCTGGGGTTGCACGACGAGCTGCAGCGCCTGCATCGCGAGCGCGCCGCGACGCCGGAGGAAGCCCGCCGCGCGAACACCGAGCTACGCCGCACGATGCGCAAGCGCAACAACTATTTCGGCGAGCTGGAGGCGACGGCGCGCGGCCTCCTGGATGCCGTCGGGCACGCGGGCGGGCCCCTCTCGCAGCGCGTTGCCGCCGACCTCGCCACCCATCTCGGATTCACGCTGCACTACGTTTCCGACCTGCCCGGGTCGACCCGCAGCGTGACCGACCTGCGCAACGGTCGCATCTATCTGCCCGTCAGCCAGGCCGTGGGCAGCGATCCGCGCTCCACGCTTTTGCAGGCGCTCGCCAGCCATGCTTTGGGGGTCTCGGAGCCGAAGGACTACGCCGATTTTCTGCGCCAGCGGGTGGAGACCAACTATCTCGCCGCCGCGCTGATGGTGCCGGAGCACACCGCCGTGGCCTTCCTACAGTCGGCGAAGGAGAAGCGCGAACTCTCCGTCGAAGACCTGCGCGATGCGTTCGCGGTGAGCTACGAGATCGCCGCCCACCGCTTCACGAACCTCGTGACCCAGCATCTGGGCATCCCGCTGCATTTTCTCAAGGTGCTCGAGAGCGGTGCAATCTCGAAGGCATACGAGAACGACAACGCGGCGTTCCCGACCGATGCGCTGGGTGCCGTCGAGGGCCAGCTTGTCTGCCGCTACTGGAGCGCGCGACAGGTTTTCGATGTGGCCGACCGGTTTAGCCCATACCACCAGTACACCGATAAGCCGGGCGGCACGTATTGGTGCACCTCCCGCATTCAGTCGTCGAGCCGCGGCGACTTTTCGGTGAGCGTGGGCACGCAGTTCGCGAGTGCGAAATGGTTCCGGGGGCGGGATACGACGCATCGTGCGACATCCACCTGCCCCGATGCCGGATGCTGTCGCCGCCCCCCAGCTAGCCTCGCCGAGCGCTGGGCGCAGCATTCGTTGCCGAGCGCTCGGGTCAACAGTTCCCTGCTCGCCGCCATGCCCACCGGGATGTATCCCGGCGTCGACTCGACCGAGGTCTTCACCTTCCTGGAGACGCATTCGCCGGCGTGAGCCGGCGTGAGCCCGCCGTGCCGCTCGTGGCGTGCCGCACCGGGACGTAACACGGAGCACGAACCCAGCCCGGTCGGGGATCATGGTGTGATGACCTCCACGATCACCGAGCTTCCGATTCTCGACCTCTCCCGCCTGGACGCCGGGCCGGACGAAGCCGCGGCGTTCCGAGCCGATTTGCTCGCCGCCACTCACGACCTGGGGTTTTTCTACCTCGTCGGGCACGGGGTGCCGCAGGCCCTGCAGGAATCGGTCATCGCCACCGCCCGGCGCTTCTTCGATCTACCGGAGGCCGACAAGCTCGCGATTGAAAATTTGGCGAGCCCGCACTTTCGTGGCTACACCCGGGTCGGGGGCGAACTGACTCAGGGCGCCGTCGACTGGCGCGAGCAGATCGACATCGGCCCAGAGCTCCCCGCCGTGCCGCGCACGGCCGAGACGGCCGACTATTGGCGCCTGCAGGGGCCGAACCGGTGGCCCGCCGCGCAGCCAGAACTGCGCGAGGTCGTGACGCAGTGGGATGCCGCACTCACCGCCGTGTCGCGCCGACTGCTGGAGACCTGGGCCGTGGCCCTCGGGGCCCCCGCCGACGTCTTCGCACCCGCCTTCGCCCATGACCCCGCGACGCTGATCAAGATCGTGCGCTACCCCGGTAAGTCAGACCCGACCCCGCGTCAGGGAGTCGGTGCCCACAAGGATTCGGGCGTGCTGACTCTGCTCTTCGTTGAGCCCGGCAAGGGCGGGTTGCAGGTGCAGAACGGCGACGACTGGATCGATGCCCCGCCCATCCCCGGCGCTTTCGTCGTCAACATCGGAGAGCTGCTGGAGGTCGCGACCAACGGCTATCTCAAGGCGACCGTGCATCGGGTCATCTCGCCGCTGATCGGAACCGATCGGATCTCGATTCCATTCTTCTTCAGCCCGGCACTGGATGCGGCCATCCCGACGCTTGAGCTGCCGCCAGCGCTCGCGGCAGAGGCCAGCGGTATCACCACCGACCCGAGCAATCCGATTTTCTCCACCTACGGGCAGAACGCCCTGAAGAGTCGACTGCGCGCGCATCCGGATGTCGCCGCCATCCACCACGCCGACCTACTGCCGGCGGCACCGGTGCAGGCCTGAGTTCATCCGGGCCGCACTGCCCCGTCCGACAGGCGTCAGCCGTGCAGCACTGAGCCGTCCTTGTTGAGCACGTTCTTCTCGCCGGCGTTGATCGCGACGGTGAACCGGTTCTGTTTCGGCGGCAGCGGGCAGTTGAAGTTGTAGCTGAACGCGCAGGGCGGAAGCACCGCGCGGTTGAAGTCCAGAATGACGGTGCCATCCGGCTGCGGGGCGATGAAGAGGAAGCGGCCGACACTATAGGTGTCGACACCGTTGCTGGCATCCGCGTACACGAGCTGCAGGGCACGCCCCGCTTTAAAGGCGGCGAGGTTGTAGTCGATGCCGTCTTTGCTAAACGTGATCTCGCCGGGGATGACCTGCTCCTTGGTCTTGCCGTTGTCTTTGAGGTGCTCGAAACCCATCGTCGTGCCAGCCGGATTCTCCTTGAACTTGCCGGTAATCACCCAGTTGGGGTTGTAGGGGTAGGCATCGATCGAGCCGAACTGCTGGATTGCCTCCGACTGGGAATCCCACACCCGCAACCCGTATTGCCCCTCCTCCCCCGCGATAACGAAGCCGCTCACCGTGTCGCTGAAGACGACCACGCTCGGGTTGGCGTCATCCTTGCCGCGCACCACCGCCGACTCGGTCACGAGCACGCCGTCGACGATGATGGCGTCGGATGCCGCGGCAGAAACCACCAGTCCCCCCTCGGGTCTGGGCGCCCACCGCCCCGGCACTCCCCAAATCGTCTGCTCGGAGTCCACCCACTGGGTGTTTACGAGTGCGAGGTGCCCCGTGGGCTGCACCACGGATTCTTCACGGCGCGCGTGGTAGGTGGCGAGCTGGTGCTCAGGGGTGGCGATGGCAGTGTCGGTCATGTCGTCCATTCTCTCAGGGGCGCGGAAGCCACTGCGGGCTGCTGCTGCCCCACGCGACCGGCGGCGACGCCCAGTCGTCCGGGCCACCGTAATATTGCGGCGCGGAGGCCGCGCTGGTGACCGCGGTGCCATCCGGTAGCGTGCGGGTGATCACCGTCGGCTGCCAGGGCGGTGTCGCTACGTGGCCGCCGTCGCGCGGGGCGGCCAGCAACTCCTGCGCCACTCGCGCGAGGGAGGTTTCGAGATACCACGAACCGCCCTCATCCACGCGGCGCCGCAACGCCGTGGTGATACCGGCCGCGAGCAGGTACCCCGCGGCATGGTCGAGAGCCTGAGCGGGCAGGGCGCCGGGTTTTTGAGGGTCGCGGCTTTCGAGCCAGCCGATGCCGGTGGCGCCCTGCACGATGCTGTCAAAGCCGCGGCGCGTCGCATACGGGCCAACGGTTCCCCAGGCTGTTAGGCGCGCGATCACGAGCCCCGGGCGGCGGGCGGCAAGGGCGGCGGGCGAGAGACCGTAACGGTCAAGCGCGCCGTCGCGATACCCGGTCACGATCACATCGGCACTATCGAGGAGGGCATCAAAGGTCGCGAGGTCGGTGTCGAGGTCGATCAGCGTCGAGCGCTTGCCCGCGCCCGAGTCGAGGTGTTGCCAGGGGATTTCGGGCAGCCGCGGCGGGTCCACCCGCAGCACGTCTGCCCCCCAGAGAGCCAGGGTGCGGGTCGCCACCGGGCCAGCAACGACCCTGGTGAGATCGAGCACCCGGATGCCGCGAGCCGGAGCGTCGACGCTGGCCTGCCCCACCGGCGCAGCCGGGGCATCCCCGAGCTTCTGCACTCGCAGCAGCGGCTGCATCGACAGCGCGCGGCCTTGCTCGCTGGAGTGCCACTGCGCCGGCGTTCCGACGGTCACCGCGACGCCGCCCCGCTCCGCGACGAGGGCTTCGACGACGACCGCGCTGCGGCCGTGCAGATGCGCGAGAAGTTCGTCGGCCGTGGTGCTGATCGGCAGGGCGAGCGCCTCAAGCAGCCGGGTTCTGTGGTGCGGATAGTTGGCGTGGATGCGCAGCCAGCCGTCTGCCGTCGGCCAAAAGCCGGACAGCTCCGCCCATGCGGTCACCGGTTCGCCGGCGACGCGCAGGTGACGCTCACTGGTCACCGCGGTCGCCACCCGCACCGGGTCGAGCTCGACCGTGGGCACCGCAGAACCGGTCCGGCGCGCGGCCAGCAGGGCGGCCGAAAGCGACGCGACGGCTATCGCGTCGTGCACGAGACGGCCGACCGGAAGCACGCCCCGCAGGGGAACGTCGGCACCGCGGTCGCGCACGAGGGCGAGGGCAGCCGGGTGCTCCCCCAGGGCGGCCCACGCGGCATCCATGATTCCCACCCCTCGATGCTACGTCGCGGGTGACTAATTCTCACTCGTCAAGCGAGAGTCGGCCGGTCGACCCGCGGGGCCCGTCCTCGGTCGCTGGCAGAATTGAACGGTGCCAGCCAACCTCGAACCCGGTCTCGTGCGGGAGCTACTTGTCTCCGATCTCGAGCTCAGCATGAAATTCTGGGTCGGCCTGTGTGGTTTCACCGTCGCCTACGAGCGTGCCGAAGAACGCTTCGCGTACATCACCTCCGGCTCGGCCCATCTGATGCTCGAAGAGATCGGCGCCGGTCGGAACTGGATATCGGGCCCCCTCGAACGCCCCCTCGGCCGCGGGATAAATCTCCAAATAGCCGTGGCTGACTGCGCTTCGATAGCGGCCGCGCTCGACGCTGGCGGAATCCCGCTGTTCATGCGCCTCGAGACGAAGTGGTATCGCATCGCCGGCGATGAGGAGACCGGCGTGGAGCAGTTCGTCGTCGCCGACCCCGACGGCTATCTGCTGCGATTCCAGTCCTCACTCGGACACCGCGCGACCGCACCCGAGGAGTTGGGCTGCCGCGCGACTACCTCGGCTGTGAAGCCAGCGGAGTTCTCCAACCACCCCGCGTAGTGGTTCGGGCCACCGGCGTCAGATCCCGGCGCAAACGCATCAGCGAAAGCTTTGGCGTGTCGCGGGAGCAGGGTTTAGCCTGACGCAATCGAACATACATTCGAATGTGATGAGGAGTGAAGTCGATGTTGGTGCAGCGCGAACGGGTTGTCGTGCGCTTCGAGGGCGATGTCCCCGAGCGATTCTTCTGCGGGGGCGTGCTCTACCGGGTGACCGACATCCCGACCCGCCTAGAAGACGAGATGGCCGCCCTGACCCACCCGCTGGCGATCACCGGCTGGCGGTTCCAGGGCACCGACGCCGACGGCACCTCCCGCATCTTCGACATCTGCCGAAGCCCCGATGGTTGGACGCTCCTGCGCAGC
>JANXTJ010000092.1 GCA_025352485.1 Salinibacterium sp. | reverse complement strand
CGGGGTTCAGCAGCGGCAGCATCGCGTTGAGGAAGTCGACCTGAGCGTCGCGGTTAAGTTTCATGGCGTAGTCGGCCGCCATCCCGCTCTCCATGCCCCCCGAGGCGTTGAGCACGAGGATGTCGAGGCCGCCGAACGCGCCCTCGATCGTGTCGTAGACATATTTCACCGAGTCGGCGTCGGTGAGGTCGGCGCCGATCGCGATGGCGTCGCCACCGTTCGCCTCGAGTTGGGCAACGAGCTTGAGCGCCCGCGCTTCCTTGTTGCGATAGTTGATCGCCACACGGGCGCCCGCGCCAGCGAAGAAGCTCACGGTGTCTGCGCCGATTCCGCGGGAAGAGCCGGTGACGAGGGCGCGCTTGCCGACAAGGGATCCGGGGGCTAAGGGATTTGCTTCTGGGGTGCTCACAGGGACTGACACTACCAACTCGTCCCGGCTGGGGCTGGCCCGATGGTGGTAGCTTCGAGTGCAAGCGACACACGAGAGGTGCGGAACATGTTCCTGGATTTCCTGTCGAGTTACGCGTGGGTGGCCTGGCTGGCGCTCATCCTCGTCTTCGGCATCATCGAGATGGCCACGCTTCAGTTCATCTTCATCATGCTCGCGGTTGGCGCCGTCGGTGGCCTCGTTGCCGGCCTCATCGGCCTGCCGTGGTGGGCGCAAATTATTGTCGCGGCGCTACTCTCGATTCTTCTGCTGTTCGCGGTGCGACCGCCGCTGCTGCGTCGACTCGGGCGCGGTGGCGATCCGGCCCGCAGCAATGTGGATGCGCTGCTCGGCCAATCCGGAATCGTCACCATGGACTTTTCCGGCAACGCCACCCACGTGAAGCTGGCCAACGGCGAGACCTGGACCGCAAAACTCGACGCAGACCGCTCACCCATCGAGGGTGAAAGGGTCGTCGTGACCGCAATCGATGGAGCGACCGCCGTGGTCGTCCCCGCTGAAAGGACAGCCTCGTGACCCCTGGTGCGCTCTTCGGGCAGATCATCGTGATCATCTTGCTCGCGATCATCGCGATATTCGTTCTCGTGATCTTGTTCCGCTCCATCCGCATTATTCCGCAGGCCAATGCCGGCGTCGTCGAGCGCCTCGGTAAATATCACAAGACGCTCCTGCCGGGGCTGAACATCCTCATCCCGTTTATCGACAGGGTGCGCCCGCTTATCGATATGCGCGAGCAGGTCGTGTCGTTTCCGCCGCAGCCGGTCATCACCGAGGACAACCTCGTCGTGTCCATTGACACGGTCGTCTATTTTCAGGTCACGGATGCCCGTGCCGCCACCTATGAGATCGCGAACTATCTCGGCGCCGTCGAGCAGCTCACGACCACCACGCTGCGTAACGTCGTCGGTGGCTTGAACCTCGAGGAAGCCCTCACCAGCCGTGACAACATCAACGGCCAACTGCGCGTCGTGCTCGATGAGGCGACCGGCAAGTGGGGAATCAGGGTCGGTCGCGTCGAGCTCAAGGCCATCGACCCGCCGCTGTCGATTCAGGATTCCATGGAGAAACAGATGCGCGCCGAACGTGATCGCCGCGCACTCATTCTGACCGCAGAGGGAACCAAGCAGTCCGCGATTCTCACGGCGGAGGGTGCCCGGCAGGCCGCCATCCTTTCGGCGGAGGGAGATGCCAAGGCCCAGGTGCTCCGCGCCCAGGGTGAGGCTGAGGCCATCACGACGGTCTTCAATGCCATTCATGCCGGTAATCCGTCATCCGACCTGCTCGCCTACCAATATCTGCAGACTCTCCCGAAGCTTGCCGAGGGGGATTCCAACAAGATGTGGATCATCCCGTCGGAACTGACGGAGGCCCTCAAGGCCATCAGCGTGGGCTTCCAGGGGGCTGCGGGCGGCCCCGCGGCTCAGGCTGCAGCACGCGCGTCTCGTGACACCGCCCCTCCCGCCGTCTAACGGGCGCACTCCGGAGACCTACCTCTCGCTGCCACTGCCCCGGGTTTTTGCCCACCGCGGGCTTGCGTCGGAGGCTCCGGAAAATACCCTGCTCGCGTTTGCGAAGGCGATTGCGATCGGGGTGCGCTACGTCGAGACCGACGTGCACTGCAGCGCAGACGGGGTCGCTGTCGTCGCCCACGATCCGGATCTGGCGAGGATCGCCGAGCGCGCGGTGCGGGTCGACCACCTGACGATGGCGGAACTTCGACGGATCGACCTGGGCTACGGCCAGGGCTTCTGTTCCCTCGCCGAGGCCCTTGACGGCTTTCCGGAGACGCGGTTTAACATCGACGTGAAGGCGCGGGCCGCGGTCAATCCCACCGTTGAGGCGATTCTCTCGGCCCGGGCTTCGAACCGCGTGCTCGTCTCGTCTTTTGACGAGCGCAGACGCAGGGCGGCGCTGGCCCAGCTACCCGGTGTGGCCTCATCGTCATCTGCGCGCCGGTTCGTAGGTGCCCTGCTCGGTGCAAAACTCGGCCTCGGCGTCGCCGTGCGCGTCGCGCTACGCGGGCTGGTCGCGGTGCAGGTGCCCGAGCGGGCGCTGGGGCTTGCCGTCACGACCGAGCGGATGATTCGCCGGCTGCACGCCGCTGGCGTCGAGGTGCACGTCTGGACCGTCAACGACCCCGACCGCATGCGCGCTCTACTCGACCTCGGCGTCGACGGCATCGTGACCGACCGCGCCGACCTCGCGCTCGCCGTGATTTCCGAACGAAGCCGGTAGAAACCTCCGAACTCTCTGTGAGCGGGCGTGCGCTTGAAAGGATTTGCCCAGCTTGTGGGTTTATACCTGTACTGACCGCAACGAAATGGAGGCCACACAATGGCAGACCGAAGTTTGCGCGGGATGCGACTCGGAACCCAGAGCTTACAGAGCGAAGAGGGTGTGGAGTTTTCCCCGCGGAAGAGAAGTGTTTACCGCTCCCCCGACGGAACGACTTTCGAAGTCGTCTTCGCGTTGGATGCGGAAGTACCCCAGCAGTGGGAATCTCCCAAGACCGGGCAGGAGGGCATCCTGCTGACCAGCGAGGGCGAGCCCGTCGTGCTCGACGTGGCAGACGTCAAGGTGCCGCGCAGTCACTGGGACATGCTGCTCGAGCGACGCACCCGCCCCGAGCTCGAAGAACTGCTTCAGGAGCGCCTAGATTTCCTGCGCTCCCGTAAAGGACAACAAAAAATCGGCGCCTAACGATTCCCGCCGAAAGGGGCCGCTACCCTCACCGGTAGCGGCCCTTTTATCTGTTAACGGCGAGATCTTCTCGGCGCTCGAGCCGCGGCCGGTCTCGCGCTACGAGCTCCTCGGCGCGCGGCTCGAGCGCCGAGAAGATCTCGCCGTTAACAGATAAAAGGGCCGCTACCGGGGAGGGTAGCGGCCCCTTTC
>JANXTJ010000038.1 GCA_025352485.1 Salinibacterium sp. | reverse complement strand
GTAACGGAGGGCGTCGAGGCGGCTTCGACCTTGTCGAGATGGGAGCGCAGGAACCGCGACAGCCCGACCGGGTCGGCCGAGCCGACCGCCACAACGTGGTCGGCGTCGCGCACGGCCGTGACGGTGGCTGCATTGCGTCTCGGCGCGAACAGGTCACTGGAGATCTCTTCGTCGTTTTCGAGACTGGATGCGGTGTCGAGAATCGTGTAGTCGACCCAGCCACGACACTCGGCGATGGTTTTGGCCACCCGCTCGCCCGAGAGTTCGGGCCACCGGGTGGGCCGACCAATGCCGGTGAGCACCCAGAATCCGCCGAGCGGGGACTCGTAGCGCTGGGCTATGCGCTCAAGTTCCGCGGCGTTGAGGCTGTCGCTTCCGGCCAGCCGGCAGGCCGCCGCGAAACCCGGCGCCTCATCGAGCATGCCAAGGGCGGGCGCCACGGATGCCCCATGGGTGTCGACATCGGCCAGGGCCACCGAATAACCGCGAGCCGCGATCTCCGACGCGATGCCGATGGCAAGCGTCGTGCGGCCCGGCGAGCCAACCGGCCCCCAGACCGCGATGACCGTGCCGCGAGTGACCCCGGACGCTGCCGACCGCACCTCGCGGCGGGCGCCGTCGAACAGGCGCTCGATCTCGGGCCACTGGGCCGCGGCATCCACGGTCTCAAATAGGCCAAGGGATGCCGCGTGCCGCCGCCCCTCGTCCCCCGAAATGAGCGCAACCAGACTCACCCCCGCATCGTCGCTGATGCCCACCACTCGGGCGTTGAGATAGTGCGAATCGCACGAGATGATTGCCGCCTCTGGCAGCACAGAGTTGATGGCCGCCGCAAGTTCGTGGGCGCTCGCACAACGCGCAACGACCTCGTGCCCGTGCCGCGCCGCCTCGGCCGCCAAGCGATCCTCGAGGGCAGGGGGCAGGGCGAGCACGACGCGCACGGTCAGCCCTTCACGGGAATGGTGGCCGGCACGATCGAGATCGAATCGTCGTTGGCGAGCGCCTGCAGCACCCGGGCGATCTTCGACCTCGGAACCAGCACTTCGATACTCGTCGCCTGATCAGCCGCGACGATCGAATCGGATTTCATCAAACGCACCACCGTCGCGCCCGCCACAATCACGGTGGGCGGCCCGAAGTGCCCGTTGGCAATCTTCTCCGCAGCCCAGAGGTCAACGATCGAGCCGGGCCGAACGGATGCCGCCAGCGGGCCGCCGATCGAGACCACCACCGAGGTGAGGCTCAGGCCGTCCACGCTGCCGACCGCTGAGGCCGGGACCAATTCGCCACCGGCCACCGCTCGGGTGACCACGACACCGGTGGCCGGGATGTCGCCCGGCACTAAGTAGAGGGCGGTCGCGACATCCAGCCGCACGCTGCGTGCCTGAAGATCGGCCGCGGTCACCCGGTCACCGGGCGCGAGCGCAGTGCGGGCCGCGTAGACCTGCACCGAGGTGTCGGCAGCGCTGACGATCGCGACCACTCCGGCGACCGATGCGGCCACCAACACAAGCCCGATCGCCAGCCGGGGATCGAGGGCGAAGTTCGGGCGCTTGCCCGTTCGAACGTTCATCGTCGGCTCCCCTGTATCTGCGCTGGACACATCGTCACGGCCGACGCGGGGTGACGGGGGAAGTTATCCACACCGCCCCCACGGCGGCTGCGGTGCGCTCATAATCGAGGCATGAACGTCACACCCGCGGACGCCCTTGGCCGGTTCCTTACCCTCGCAGACACCGCTGAGGTACTGAGCATCTCCGCCAAACAGGCCTACGCGCTGGTGCGCTCGGGCGAGTTGCCGGCGATAAAGCTCGGCTCGAGCGGGCAGTGGCGGGTCGAGCGCTCCGTGCTCGAGGACTACATCGAGGGGCTCTACGAGCAGAACCGGCGCCGCAACCTGTGGAACCAATCGGATTACGCAAACGTCGCCGAGTTCTCGCTCGGCGAACGCAACACCTAATGCGGCGGCCGACCGCCGGGAGCGAGTGACCTGCGCCCACCTCACAGCCGCACGAGTTGCAGCGCCGACAGCGGAACGAGGCGATACTCGCGCACGGCAGACTCCCGCCGCGCCGCACCCCGCTCGTGCATGGCGAGGTCGAGGTGATCGCGCCCGACCCGGTCGAGCGTGCCGTGCAGTTCGCCATGGGCGAGCACGATGTCCAGCGGGCAGCGGCGCCGACACAGGTCGCGCAGCACGAACGGCAGCCCCAAGCGGGAGGACAGCGCGGGGTGGCCGTCGTCGCGTTCCTCGGGCACGAGGCTGGCGGCCACCTGGGCCGGCGAGAGGCCGATTCCCGCGATCGCGGACAGCGGCAGGATGCACCGGGCTCGAGTGTCGGGCCGCGCCGCGTCATCCGCCAGCACGTCGGCGGAAAACCAGTCGCGGCCAAAGGTGACGGGATGAACCGCGAGACGCAGCCCCGAGCCGAGCGTTACCCGCACACGGTAATCGCAGCCCGGCGATACGGAGTTGTGTAGCGCGATGAGGCGATCGCGCACCGCCAGCCTGCCCAGCCGCATGCGCTCTTCTTCGGCTTCGAGATCGACCTCTTCTGCCGATAGTTCCTGCTCAAGCTGGCTCTCGAGGTCGTCAAAGAGCTTGTCCCAGCGCATTCCGCGACGCTAGCCAGCCGCGCCGAACCGCCCGCAGGGTTATCCACAACCTAAAACTGGTCATGGACAGAAACGCCCGCTGCTGGTTGAGTGGCGACTACCCCTACTTCGGGGGTGGACAACACGGTTTCGGGTTGGGGCGGCAGATGAGCACGGTACTTCCTTCCGATTTAGAGGGGCCGGCTCCGGCCGCACTGCGACGGGTTCCGGGAACTCTGCCCTCAAAGGTGATCCGCCCACGCTTCTCCCCCGACGAGTTCTTCGGGTTACAACCCGCGTCGACGTCGACGCTTCCCAACCCCCAGCCGCTCATCGAAAACCTCACTCGGTGCGTCATCGAAATCCTCGCAGGGGCGCGTGACCTCGATCAAATTTCACGCTGGGTGAACGACGACGTTTATCGGCACCTGCTCAAGCGAGTGGTGCTGTCGGCGAGGGCCCGTCAGGCCACGGGCCAACGGGCCACCCGCCCCACCTTCACGATCGGCTCGATGTCGATGTGTGAACCGCGGGATGGCGTCGTCGAAGCCGTCGTCATCGTCGGCGGGCGAGCCCGGACACGAGCAGTCGCTCTTCGGCTCGAGGGCCTCGATAAGCGCTGGCGCGCCACCGCGATCAACGTGCTCTAGCGGCCGCTGCCGACCGCTGCAGTCGGCTGCACCCTGGCGCTTCGACCACCACGACTGCGGTTAGCCGCCGCGCTTCTCCTGTGCCCTGCGCTCCGCCCGATTCTGCGGGGCAGCCTGATCGTTGCCGGGGCGCTGGCCGAACGCGCCACGCGGGGCATCCTGCTCCGGCTGCTGCTGGCCGAACTGCGTGGCCTGCTGATTCGCCGCCTGCTGCTGCGCCTTCGCGGTTGCCGCTTGCTCGAGCTGGCCGCGCTGGTTGCGCACCTCCACCTCGCCTTGGGCATCCGCGCTGGGTGCCGAGTAGCTGAGCCGGTTGGCCGGCGCACCGGTTTGACCGAGGCCGGGGGCATCGACGTCGGCGGCGCCGGTCACCTCGACCTCGAGGTTGAACAGGAAGCCGACGGCCTCCTCGCGAATAGAGCCCATCATCGACTGGTACAGGGCGAAACCTTCGCGCTGGTATTCGACCAGCGGGTCACGCTGCGCCATCGCGCGCAGGCCGATGCCGTCTTTGAGGTAGTCCATCTCGTAGAGGTGGTCGCGCCAGCGGCGGTCGATGACCGAGAGCACAACGCGGCGCTCGAGCTCACGCATGGCCGGCTCACCCAACGATTCTTCGCGGCGCTTGTAGGCGTACTGCGCGTCAGAGAGGATCTCCTTCTTCAGGAAGCTGGTGGTGACCTTGCCGCGCGTTCCCGCCTCGGTGAGCACCTCATCCACGGTCAATGCCACGGGGTACAGGGTCTTCAGCTCCGTCCAGAGCGCGTCGAAGTCCCAGTCGTCGGCATTTCCTTCGCCGGTCTGCACCTCGACCACCTCGGCGACAACATCCTCCAGGAAGTGCGCGACGCGATCCTGCAGGTCGTCGCCCTCCAAGATGTGACGGCGGTCACCGTAAATCGCCTCGCGCTGGCGGTTGAGCACGTCGTCATACTTGAGCACGTTCTTGCGGATCTCAGCGTTACGCGCCTCGACCTGAGACTGTGCGCTGCGGATGGCGCGGCTCACGACTTTCGACTCGATGGCCAAATCGTCCGGCATGTTGCTGCGGCCCATGAGTGCCTCGGCTGCGCCGCTGTTGAACAGGCGCATGAGGTCATCCTGCAGGGACAGGTAGAAGCGGCTCTCGCCGGGGTCACCCTGACGGCCGGAGCGACCACGCAGCTGGTTGTCGATACGCCGCGACTCGTGACGCTCGGTACCGAGCAC
>JANXTJ010000300.1 GCA_025352485.1 Salinibacterium sp. | reverse complement strand
GCCCTTGCTGGTACCGACGACATCGACAAACTGGCCGACCGCGAAGCGGTCTACGGCGAGCTCCTGGCCGAGCGAGTACTCGGACGTGTCGTCAGTGCGCAGCTCGGTGAGGTGGCGGCGCGGCGTGACGCCGGCCTTGTCGAAGTGGCCGGTGAGCGGCTTGGTGACCTTACGAGGGTCGATCTGGCCGTAGGCAATCTGTACGGCCGTGTAGCCGTCGATCTCCTGCGTGCGCAGCTGGGTGACAACGTTGGGGGTGATCTCCACAACGGTCACGGGCACGAGTTTGTTATTCGCGTCCCAGACCTGCGTCATACCGAGCTTCTTGCCCAGTAGACCCTTGATCGTCTTGGTGTTAGACATGGCGTGTTTCCTTTTCGCGGGCTCTGTCGGCGCTCAAGCTCAGAGCTTGATCTCGATGTTGACGTCCGCCGGCAGGTCGAGTCGCATGAGCGAGTCGACGGCCTTGGGGGTCGGGTCGATGATGTCGATTAGCCGCTTGTGGGTGCGCTTCTCGAAGTGCTCGCGGCTGTCCTTGTACTTGTGAGGTGAGCGGATCACGGCGATCACGTTCTTCTCGGTCGGCAGCGGCACGGGGCCAACTACCGTTGCGCCCGCGCGGGTCACCGTGTCAACGATCTTGCGCGCCGACGAATCAATGACCTCGTGGTCATACGACTTAAGTCGAATGCGGATTTTCTGTCCCGCCATGGCTGACTCTCTCTCTTGGTACTTCCGGACTGCAGCGTTCATTACTGCGCAGTGTGACGCCCGCGTTTTCTACGACGCGACGTCGGCATGCTCAGCACTTCTGCTTTCGCACCACTGTTTATCTGTCAATGTGTCTGGTTCATGACTCCCCAACCCACGCGGACGCGAGCTTTTCGTTGCAGGCAAACCACGCCTGCAGCCGCGCTTCTCAGCACAGCGAGAGAATCATTGAGCTTCGTTCTGCTCCCCGCGGCCTAGCCTCGAACCCTTTGAGGGACTGACTATGCACTGCCTGGAAGTGATTCATGCCGTGGCACGAAAGTGTTGAACTAGAAGAGTTTGCCACACGACGGCATTTGCTGCAACCCGGGCGTGTCGCGCTCGGCGTGTCGGGATCGGATGCTCGTGGCTTCGAGTCTCGGCGTCGACGATTACGTCGACGACTGCGACGAGATGACTCGCTTGACCAGGGGCACACCGGGGCGGTACGCGAGGTGAACGTAGCTGGGAGCGTCAAGCACAATCAGGTCTGCCTGCGCCCCGATGCGCAGGTGGCCCACGTCGTCACGGCGCAGCGCACGCGCACCCCCTGCTGTGGCCGCCCAGAGAGCTTCGGCGGCGGTGAGACCCATCTCGCGGACAGCGAGGGCGACCACGAACGGCATCGACGTCGTAAAGCTGGAGCCGGGGTTGCAATCGCTCGCGAGCGCCACGGTCGCACCGGCGTCGACAAGTCGGCGGGCATCCGGGTAGGGCGATCGAGTCGAGAACTCGACCCCGGGAAGAAGGGTCGCAACGGTATCGGCACCCGCCAGGGCGTCGATGTCCCTCTGCTCAAGGTGGGTGCAGTGATCAACGCTCGCGGCGCCGAGATCCACCGCGAGGCGCACCGCCCCTGAGGGCGCCAGCTGGGCACCGTGCATCCTGGCCCCGAGACCCGCAGCCTGTCCCGCGAGGATGACGCGCCGCGCCTCGTCCACGTCAAAGGCGCCGCGGTCACAGAACACGTCAATCCACTTGGCGAATGGCGCACAGGCGCTGAGCATCGGACCCGTAACGAGGTCTAGGTACGTCTCCCGGCCGATGCCCTCCGGCACAACATGTGCTCCGAGGAAGGTGACCTCCTCGGTCAGGGTGCTGGCGAGCCTGGCACTTCGCGCCTCATCATCGACCGTCAGCCCGTAGCCGGTTTTGATCTCGACGGTTGTCGTGCCCTGCGCGCACATCTCGGCGACCAGCCTCGTCGCGTTAGCCAGCAGCTGCTCATCGGTCGCGTCGCGAGTGAGTCGTACCGTGCGGCGAATACCTCCCGCCTGGTATCTGGTTCCGGCCATGCGCGCCTCGAACTCGTCGGCGCGATCGCCGGCGAAGACCAGGTGGCTGTGGCTGTCAACGAACCCGGGGATGACGCACCCGCCCGCCGCGTCCACGAGGTCGTCGGCCGCCGGTGCATGCTTCGACGCGCCCACCCACGCGACCCGGCCGGCATCGATGACGAGGGCCGCATCAGAGCGCTCAGGCCCATCGTGGGTGACGAGAAGGCCGATGTTGCTGACGAGGGTGCTCATGACTGGGGCCGCCCCGTTCTCTCGGCAAGTCCGGCCACAGCCTCGAGCACGACCAGCGCAGCCAGGCGCACTGTGCGGCCGTCAGCGGAGTCTGCTGTGGCGTCCACTTCCGC
>JANXTJ010000294.1 GCA_025352485.1 Salinibacterium sp. | reverse complement strand
GCCGCGGCGGCGGGCCGACGATTTCTACTGGTGGACCAGAATCCGGATGCCATCGCGGTCATGCGCCAGCGACTCCCTGACTCGACGGTCTTCTCGTAGCGGGCCGGTACCATGGCGGCATGAGTGAACGCGGCGATATCGAGTGCTGGCTCACCGACATGGACGGCGTGCTCGTGCACGAGAACCATCCGGTGCCGGGAGCCGCCGAACTGCTGCAACAGTGGCGCGACGAGGGAAAGCCCTATCTGGTGCTGACCAACAACTCGATCTTCACCCCGCGAGACCTGAGCGCTCGGCTGAAGGCCTCTGGCCTAATTGTCCCTGAGGAGTCCATCTGGACATCGGCGCTGGCCACCGCAGACTTCCTGCATTCCCAAATGCCGGGCGGCAGCGCTTTCGTGATCGGCGAGGCCGGCATCACCACCGCCCTGCACGAGGTCGGTTTCATCATGACCGAGAGCGACCCGGACTACGTGGTGATCGGGGAGACGCGCAACTACTCCTTCGAAGCCATCACCAAGGCCATCCGGTTGATCGGATCTGGCTCGCGGTTCATCGCGACGAACCCGGATGCCACCGGCCCGAGTGCCGACGGCCCGATGCCGGCCACCGGCGCCGTCGCCGCCCTCATCACGAAGGCGACCGGCAAGGAGCCGTACATCGTCGGTAAGCCGAACCCGATGATGTTCCGCTCGGCAATGAACAAGATCGGCGCCCACTCGGAGAACACCGGCATGATCGGCGACCGAATGGACACCGACATCGTGGCGGGCATCGAAGCAGGCCTGCACACTATCTTGGTGCTCACCGGCATCAGCGACCAAGCCGAAATCGCTCGGTACCCGTTTAGGCCGGACGAAATTCTGAACAGCGTTGCCGACCTGCTCGCCAGCGATCCCATCGACGTCGATATCGACTAGGGAGCCGTCTTCGTGCCCTGGGCGTGGCCGCGCGGGCCACGTGCGCCCGGTGTGCTGCTCACCGACGGTGTCGGCGTGGGCGTGGGAGTCACGGCCACCTGCGCGATCGCGACGGATGCCGTCATGGTGCCTCCACCGGAGCGGTTCACGAAGCAGAAGTAGTCGTGGTAACCGCCATCCCAGTCTTTCTCGTCGACGGCGTAGCTCGCCCGAATCTGAATGTCTTGCACGGCACCGGCGGCAGCGTAGTTGATGACGGTGGGCGCCGTGCAGAGCAATGGGGTGCGCTTCTGCAGCTCAGCCACACCGGGGAAGGTCGCGCTCGCCGGGTCGGTGAACGTTCCGCGATAGACCAGCTGCGCGGGATGCGCGACCGTGCAGTCCACCACCGTGTAGTTGTCTTGCCATGCCGACTCGAACGGCGCGAGGCATTCGCCGCCGAGCAGCTGGTCCCAGTGATAGTCGCCGGGGCTCAGCGGGCCAACCGGGCGTGCCCCCGGATTCGCCGTGGGGGTCGGTGTCGCTGTGGGGGTCATCACGGGCGCGGGGGCAAGGCTTGCCAGCTTGAGGCCGGTCGCATACAGGGCGACCAGGGCGAGGGCTGCAACCAACACCCCCGCCACCACCATCAGGATTTTCTGGGTGCGCGGGATCGGCGCGCGCGCGGTGCGCGGGCGTCTCACGACACCGGACCCAGCGCTCTGAGCACTCGATCCGCCGCCGGTGCGCGAGGGGAGCGGGGCGATCAGCGGCTCGTCCGTGAAGTCATGGAATTGGCCGTCGCCAAATAGATCGTCGAGCGCCGATGCCGGCAGGCTCTCGCCCTCAAGACCGGTCAGCCCCACCAGCTCGGCTTCGAAAACCTCGGTCGCCCCATCGAGGGCCGGATCTATCGGGGCCGCGAGCCACCGCGACGGGTCGGGGGCAACGTACTCCAGATCTTGGCCGGCAAAATTACCCGGTGCACCGTAGGCGGGCATTGCCACCGTGGGTTGCTCGAACGCGGTAAATGGCGCCGTCGGCTGCTCGAACGCGGGCATTGCCACCGTGGGTTGCTCGAACGCGCCATAGGCCGCCGGTGCGGATTCCGGTTCCTGTGCGGGGGGCAGCGCGGTGGGCGGCTCTGCGCCGGGCGTCAGGCTCCAACTGAATCCGCCGCTCGGAGCAGCGATCGGGGGTGCCACAGCGGGTTTGGGGGCGGGCTCGCCAAGGTGAGCGGCGAGCCAATCACTCGGATCGAGCTCGTCGTCTGTGCTCACGCGCCAAGCCCGAGGTCGGCTAACCCGATCGCGGCGAAGTAGGGGTAACCGGCGGCCTCGATGCGTTCGCGTGCGCCGGTGTTTCGGTCAACGACGACCGCGACGGCCGCGATCTCTGCTCCCACCTTGAGAAGTGCATCGATCGCGGCGAGCGGTGAGCCGCCCGTCGTGGAGGTGTCCTCGATGACGACGACCCGCTGCCCGGACAGATCCGGCCCCTCTACTTGCTTGCCGCGCCCGTGATCTTTCGGCTCCTTGCGCACGACGAAGGCGTCGTAGGCCAACCCGCGGGCGACACCCTGGTGCAGGATCGCGGCAGCAACGGGATCGGCGCCCATGGTCATCCCGCCGATGGCGCGCACACGGGGCACCCCGGCGATGAGGTCGAGCATGACCTGCCCGATCAGCGGCGCGACCCTGTGGTCGAGGCTGACCTTGCGCAGGTCGACGTAGTAGCTGGCCTTTGTGCCGCTGCTGAGGGTGAAGTCCCCGTGGAAAACCGCTTCGGCCAGAATGAAGTCAATGAGCTGCTGCTTCGCGTCGGTCACCCGATCAGCCTACCGACCCCCGGCTGGGGGAATCAGGGGTGCACGCCCGCGACCACCACGAGCAGGCTGGCGATGACCACCGTGCCCAGCGCTACCGCGGTGATGATCACGGCACGACGGGTATCCCGCCGATTTTCGGCGCCCGCCAGAACATCCAGATGCTCATCACGGTCAGCCATATCTGCACACTATGGTTTGCGTTCAGCGCTGTCCAAGCCCAGTTAGGGGGATGGGACAGCGGGGTTCCGGCGCCGGCAGCAACTACCCTTGATCCCATGCGCGTAGCCACTTGGAATGTCAACTCGATCCGCAGTCGGGTGGGCCGGGTGACCGATTGGCTGCTCCGCGAAGACGTCGACGTGCTCGCGATGCAAGAGATCAAGTGCACGGAGGCGCAGTTTCCCTTCGACGCTTTCAGTGCGGCCGGGTACGAGGTCGAGCTGCACGGGCTCAGCCAGTGGAATGGTGTCGCTTTCGCCAGCCGACTGCCGATGTCAGACATTGCGCGCGGTTTTGACAGCGCGCCCGGTTTCGGGAAAACGGCCGAGGATGGCACGCTGCCCCAGGAGGCGCGGGCGATCGGGGTAACCGTCAACGGAGTGCGCCTGTGGTGCCTGTACGTGCCCAACGGGCGCGAGCTCGACAATGCGCACTACCCCTACAAGCTGCAGTGGCTGGCGAACCTCGCCACCGAAACCCGGCAATGGCTGGCCGCTCGCCCCGAACAGCCGCTGGCCCTGATGGGCGATTTCAATATTGCTCCGCTCGATATCGACGTCTGGAATATCGACGTCTTCTCCGGCCACACTCACGTCAGCGCGCCCGAACGCGCCGCATTCGCCGCATTCGAAGAGGCGGGGCTTGTCGATGCCCTGCGCAGCCGGGGGGTTGAGGGCTACACCTACTGGGACTACCAACAGCTGCGGTTCCCCCGAAACGAGGGCATGCGCATCGACTTCATCCTCGGCTCGCGCCACTTCGACGAGCTGGTGACGCGGGCAGAAATTCATCGTGACGAGCGCAAAGGTGACGCGCCCAGCGATCACGTGCCCGTCCTTGTCGATGTCGCGCTGGATTCGGACGACGATGACCGCCCGATGTTCCTGTAGCGCTGAATCCGGAGGGCCAGCTTCGACCGCGTCGCTCACCCGTGCGGCAATGGCGGGACAATATGATCGCTGCTGTGACAGGAGTGATTGACCAGAGCGGCGAAACGGACGAGGCGTCCAGACTCGCCCCTTCACCGCTGGTGACGACGGTCTTCGAAAAGATCCTCGCCGCGGTGCACACCGGCGAACTCTTGCCCGGCCAGCGCATCAGCGACGCGGAGTTGGCGCAGCAGCTCGGCGTCTCGCGCACGCCCGTGCGGGAGGCTCTGCTTCGGCTGCGCGAAATCGGTGTCGTCGAGGCATCCGCCAATCGTTTTACCCGGGTGGCCGATGTCACCCCGATCCAAACCACGCAGGCATTTATCGTCTGGCTGGCGCTGTATGAAGCCCTGCTCGACGAGGTGATCTCCACGGTGCCCGGCGCGCTCGTCGCGACCCTGCAGGCCGACAATGCTTGGTTTCTGACCAGCGCCCGCGCCATGGATTTCCAGGCCGTCGCCACCGCAAATTTCATGTTCTTCCAGCGCCTACAGCTTCAATCACAGAACCCTGCACTGCAGCACGCGATCACCTCCGTCGTTCACATTGTTCGGCTGGGAAGTCTGCACCTCTCCGCGTATGTCGATCTCGCTGCCCTCGCCACCGCGCAGGAATTGCTCATCGGGGCCGTCCGCAACCGCGACCTGGCGAGCGCCCACGCGGCGCTGGCGACCCTGCGGCGCATCGAAATTCCGCTGGACTGAGGCCCGCTGCGTCGCAATCGCGTTGCACGCAGTTTTTTGTCGCCGGTCACAACCAAACGCCACGATCGTGCGGCTAGCCTTCTGGAGACAACGATTTCTGGAGGTGAACCATGACCCGCACGAGCAACGCGATCATCGGAGAGGCGGAAGTTGTCGAGGAGACCCCGGCCTGGTTGCGGCTGAAAGCCGCGGCGACCGCACTGCGCGCCCTGCAATCTCAGGACGGCAGCGTGGAGGGCGTGAGCGGGGCCGCCCGGGAGCACGCAGAGGCGATCAGGGCGGAGCTTCCGACCTTTGCCGAGTATTTTCCGCACGACGCCGCCTACCTCAGCGCTCTCGACACCGACTTTGCGCGGTGGACAGCTGCCGACTTCGGCGTGCCGGATTTCCTCGACTCGCTCCAGGCCTTCCAACCTCAGCTCGATCGTGTCGACGGTTTGCGCCACCTCGTGCTGTTTCCGATGTACACCCAGAACGGCAGTGCCGATCGCCTCATCGAGGCCGTGCTCATCGAGGTCATCTGGCCGGAGTTCATCGACGCCCTCCAGCAGGGCGAGTACTCGAACGCCCTCTTCGTGCCGATCCGTTTCCTCGATTTCACCGACGGCTACGACACAAATTCGGCGGTGCTGTTTCCCGAGACCGTCGCGATGCGCGAGATCCCGAGCTTCACCTGGGGGGCGATCTTCGCCGACCGCGAAGCCGCGCGGTTCCGCAGGGTGGTGCGTGCGGCATCCGAGATCACCAAGCTCGAGTTGCCGGCGGAGGCCGCTCGGATGCTCGACGACCAGTCACTCACCGAAGAGGCCTTCGTGATGTGGGACCTGATCCACGATCGCACCCACATGCGCGGCGACCTCCCGTTTGATCCATTCATGATCAAGCAGCGGATGCCCTTCTTCCTGTACTCCCTCGAAGAGTTGCGTTGCGACCTCACCGCCTACCGCGAAGCGCTCACCCTCGAGGCCTCGGATGACCCCGCCACCGCCGAGCACGCCAAGCTTGTTCAGTACGCGGTGATCTTCGACCGAATCTTCCGCTTCGCGATCACCGGGTCACGCGTGCGCAACTATGACGGTCTCGGCGGGCAGTTGCTGTTCGCGTGGCTGCACCAGCACCACGTCTTGCACTGGACCGACACTCGGCTCACGATCGATTGGCCAGAGGTTCCCGCAGTGGTGTTGGCGCTGTCTGACGCGATCAACGACCTCTACTGGCACTCCATCGACCGGCCGAAGGTGTCGCACTGGCTGGCGGCCTACGACCTGGTCGCCTCGACCCTCACGCCGCATCCCGCATCGAAATGGGCGGTGCGTGACCTGCCGCTGGAGGGTCCGCCCAAGGGCTTCACCGATGCCGTGCTTGACGACGAGTTTCCGCTGTCGATGTTTTATGAGGCGCTCGCGAAGAAGATGGCGGGCGTGATCGAGTCGACGGCCGGAATTACCGCTGCCAACGGTTAGTAGGGTGGCGTGGTGACCGCATTGCATGACACCAACTACCGAGGCTTTGCCAGCGACAACTATGCCGGAGTGCATCCGGAGGTGCTGGCGGCCATTGCCGCCGCCAACGGCGGGCATCAGGTGGCGTACGGCGGCGACGTCTACACCGCCCGCCTGCAGGAGGTCGTGAAGCAGCACTTTGGCGAGCAGGCAGAGGCTTTTCCGGTCTTCAACGGCACCGGGGCGAACGTGAACGCCCTGACCAGTGTATTGCCGCGGTGGGGGGCGGTCATCGCCTCGAGCACCGCCCACATCCATACCGACGAGGGCGGTGCGCCAGAAAAGGTCACCGGCATCAAGCTGTTCGTCGTGCCCACCCCGGATGGCAAGCTCACGCCAGAGCTGATCTCGCGCGAAGCCTTCGGCTGGGGGGACGAGCACCGCGCTCAGCCGCTGGCCGTGAGCATCACCCAGACCACCGAGCTCGGCACGATTTACACGCCGGCCGAGGTGCGAGCCATCGCCGACTTCGCGCACGCGAATGGCATGGCGCTGCACATGGACGGCGCGCGAATCTGGAATGCTGCTGCGGCCCTCGGGCTGCCGTTTCGCGATTTCACGACGGATGCCGGTGTCGATGTGCTCAGCCTCGGCGGCACCAAAAATGGCCTGCTCGGCGCGGAAGCGATCATCGTTCTCGATCCGCAGCGCGTCGACGGAATCAGCTACCTCCGCAAGACCACGATGCAGTTGGCGAGCAAGATGCGATTCGCGAGCGCGCAGCTCTTGGCGCTCTTCGACGGCGGGCTCGGCCTGCGTTCGGCCAGCCACGCAAACGCCATGGCCGCCCACTTGCGGCGCACGCTAGAACGGCTGACTGCCGAGGGCGCGATCGACGGGCTGGCGTTCAGCCAGACCACCCAAGCCAACGCCATCTTCGCGCTGCTCGCGAACGACGCCGCCGACCGCATCCGCGAGAACTTTCGTTTTTACGACTGGGATCGCGCGGCGGGCGAGGTGCGCTGGATGACCGCGTTTGACACCACGGAAGCCGACATCGACGCCTTCGTGGCGGCAATCACGAAAGAGTTGCGGCCGTAACAGCGACCACGAAGGACTACGGTCGCAGCAGAACCTTGATGGCGCGGCGCTCGTCCATCGCGGCGTACGCCGCCGCCGCCTCCGACAGCGGCAACTCGAGGTCGAACACCGCGCTGGGGTCGAGGGTGCCGTCGAGGATCTCGGGCAGAAGCTCGTCGATGTAGTTACGCACGGGAGCGATACCGCCGTTCACGCCGATATTCGCGGAGAACAGCTCGCGGATCGGCAGCTCGGCTCCCCCGTGCGGCACGCCGACGTAGCCCACCGTGCCCCCGGGGCGAACCGACCTGATGGCCTGCTCCATCGACTCCTGCGTTCCCACACACTCCAAGACGCAGTCGGGGCCGATGCCGTCGAAGAGCTCTTTGATTCGGGCGATGCCCTCGGCACCCCGCTCCTGCACGATGTCGGTGGCCCCGAACGTGGTGGCGACCGCCTGGCGATCCGCGTGACGCGACATGGCGACGATGCGGGATGCCCCGAGCCGCTTCGCGGCGAGCACCGCGCAGAGCCCGACGGCCCCGTCGCCGACCACCACAACGGTGCTCCCCTTCGTGACCCCGGCGGAGCGCGCCGCGTGGTGCCCGGTACCCATCACATCGGCGAGGGTCAGAAGGGCTGGGATGAGGTGCTCGGCGGGCATTGACGGCGTCGCGACGAGGGTGCCGTCGGCGTGGGACACACGCACCAACTCGCCCTGCGCGCCATCCGCGAAGCCGCCGAGCTGGTCATCCGCACCCCAGAAGCCGCCGTGCAGGCACGAGCTGCTTACCCCGTTGCGACAGTTCGCGCAGGTCATGTCGCAGTCATAGAAGGGGGCGATGACGAAGTCGCCTACCCTGATTTTCGAGACGTCGGAGCCGATGGCTTCGACGATTCCCACGAACTCGTGGCCGATGCGGCGCGGCGTGGTGATCGGCACCACGCCCCGATAGGGCCAGAGGTCTGAACCGCAGACGCAGGCGGCAACGACGCGCACGATGGCGTCGCCGCCGGTGCTCAGCACCGGGTCGGGAACATCTTCAGAGCGAATGTCTTGGGTACCGTAAATCACCGTTGCGCGCATACGACCAGCCTAAGCGCGCGCGCTGCCAACGATTAAACCATGTTCGGACCGCCGCCGGATAGCCCACGGGCAAAACTGCCGCACCCCCTGACCGAGGGGCGAAAATAGAGCATGAAGACGAATAAGCACCAGGCGCGTGCCGCAAAATTCTCCCGCTACGGCGGGGTGGATGAACTGGAGATCGTCGACATCGAGACCCCGACCCCGGGGCCGGGCGAGGTTCTGGTCGAGGTTTTGACCGCTGGTATCAACCACATCGAGGGCTACCTCCGGTTGGGGCAGCTCGCCGACGAATTTCCGGTGGATTTTCCGCAGGGGCAGGGCAGCGACTTCGCCGGCCTGGTCGTGGCGGTCGGCGAGGGCGTCACCGCGTTCAGCCGCGGCAGCGAAGTTCTCGGTCACGCGACGATGGCCAGTCACGCCAGCCATATCGTCGTACCGGAGATCAACCTCGTGGCAAAGCCCGCCGCGCTCTCGTGGGAGGTTGCCGGCAGCCTGTTTCTGGCCGGGCTCGCGGCAAACGATGGCGTCGAGGCCGTGCACGTGGGTAAGGGTGACACCGTCGTGATCTCGGCCGCGGCCGGGGGAGTGGG
>JANXTJ010000239.1 GCA_025352485.1 Salinibacterium sp. | reverse complement strand
GTCGCACCCGCATGCTGTCGCTGTCGGATGGCGGTCATGTCATCGAGACCATCACGGATGCCGCGTCCCCCACCTACTTCGCCTACGAATTGTCAGACTTCCAGAAGTTGTTCGGAAAGCTGGTCAGGAGCGCGAGAGCCGAGTGGCGCTTCGAGCGGGTCGCGGGCGGAACGCTGATCAGTTGGACGTATACCTTCTTCCCCCTGCCCGGCGCCGGTCTGATCGTCGGTGCGATCATCAGGCTGTTCTGGGCGCCATACATGAAGAAGGTGCTGCCGCCGATTGTGAGCGAGGTCGAACGACTCTCTTCGGTCGAAACTGGAGCCCTCTGAGGCCGGTTCTGAGGCAACCCATAGACTCCCATCTATGAATACGGACACCTCGCTGGAGTTGAAGCTTCTCGCTGATCCGACGCGGGCGCGCATCCTGGGCCTGATCATGGAGAGCGCCGAGGGCCGGCGTTCCGTCTCGGATCTTGCGGGCGAGTTGCAGCTACGCCAGCCGACAGTGAGTCATCACCTCAAGGCGCTGGTTGATGTCGGCCTGCTCGAACGCCACCCGGACGGGCGGCTGGTGTGGTACTCGATTCAGGCAGAGCAGGTTGACCGCGTGGCGGAAGTGCTCAACGGTTCTCACGCAACAGCATTAGCTGAGGGGGTTCTCGGGCGAATCGTGGCAGATCTTTCGGGCAGGTTCGCTGGCGTTTTCGCGCCAGAGACTGTGGAGCGCTACGTGCAGGAAAGTTATGCGCTCCTTGCCGAGAATGCGAAGGTAACCCGGTACCTGCCGTCTCTTGCCTCCCGTTTTGCTGCGGATCGGCTTTCTGCACTCGCCAAGGTGGAGTCGGGCGGTCACGATCACATCCCCGAGGTGTTGTTCGTGTGCGTGCAGAACGCGGGTCGCTCTCAGATGGCGGCGGGCATCCTCCGACATCTTGCCGGCGACGCGGTCAGGGTTCGCACGGCCGGGTCGCAACCGGCCCGTGCAGTGCGATCGGTGATCGTGACCGCGCTCGATGAGATTGGCGTGCCGATCGGCGGCGAGTTCCCCAAGCCGCTCACCGACGAGGTGGTGCGGGCCGCGGATGTCGTGATCACCATGGGCTGCGGAGACGCCTGCCCCGTGTACCCAGGCAAGCAATACCTCGACTGGGATCTTGCGGACCCAGTAGGGCTACCGATCGCCCGGGTCCGCGACATCCGAGACGACATCGAGGCGCGCGTGCGCGCGCTGCTCACGACCCTGCGGGTGAACGCCGCCTGAACTCTCGCCACGACAGTGGTTAAAACCCATAGACGACGGTCTATGCTTTGGAGTGTCATCGAGAGTCGAGGAAAACCAATGTCCGAAAAGCCCACAGTCTTGTTCGTCTGCATCCACAACGCTGGCCGTTCGCAGATGGCCGCTGGCTACATGCGCGAACTTTCTGGTGGAGCCGTCGAGGTTCGCTCCGGAGGATCTGAGCCGGGGGACCAGATCAACCCGATGGCGATCCAGGCGATGGCTGAAGAGGGCATCGACATCTCGCAGGCCGTGCCTCAGCTGATGACCACCGATCAGGTCAAAGATTCCGATGTTGTCATCACCATGGGCTGCGGCGATGTCTGCCCGATCTTCCCCGGCAAGCGCTACGAGGACTGGGAGCTGACCGATCCGAAGGGAAAGTCGATCGACGAGGTTCGCCCGATCCGCGATGACATCAGGGCCCGCGTTCAGGCGCTGTTGGCCGAGTTGCTCCCCGCGACGGTCTGAGCGACGTCACGATGCGCGACATCAGTGCCCGACGAGGGTTGCCCGGGCTGAGCTATCCGGAGGCTGAGCCAGCGGTGGTCACCACATCACGTGAATCGTCGGACCATCTGGCGAGCGGCATCCGTCGTCTTGCGGGAGAGCTTGTCGGCAGCGTCCTGCTTACAGCGATTGTTGTCGGATCGGGCATCGCAGCCCAACAGTTATCGCCCACGGACACGGGCCTGCAGTTGCTCGAGAATGCCTTCGCGACGGCCCTCGGCCTCACCGTGCTCATCCTCGTGTTCGCACCCCTCTCAGGCGCCCACTTCAATCCCGTTGTCTCCGTCGTCGATGCCTTCCTGGGGCATCGGACATGGGGCGAAACAGCCCGCTACATCCCCGCACAGATCATCGGCTGTATCGCCGGAGCGATGCTTGCCAATCTCATGTTCGGCACGGCGGCGGTCAGCTGGAGCACAAAGAACAGGATGTCCGCTCCACACTTTCTGGCCGAGGTCGTTGCCACCGCGGGACTGATTCTGGTGATCTTCTCCCTCGTACGAACTGGGCGCGCTGCACTCGCGGCTCCCGCTGTTGGTGCTTACATCGGCGCGGCCTACTTCTTCACCTCCTCCACGAGCTTCGCGAACCCTGCCATCACCATCGGCCGGATGTTCACCGACAGCTTCGCCGGAATCACCCCCAACGCGGCCCCCGGCTATATAGCGGCGCAACTTGTCGGCGCGGCACTAGGCACGGCGTTAGTGCTGCTGCTGTTTCCGCGAGGCAGGGACCTGTAAGGTCGCCTGACTTAGCCAATCAAGGCGGTGCTGATGTGCAACGGGAGTCTGCGCTGGATGCACCGCCCTCGGGGTGGGGTGCAGCAGCCAGCGCGCAGCGCGCGCGACTGCTTGTCCGCACTCACGCCCCGACTCAGGCCCGGTTGATGACGTCGGTGGTGAAGGCCTGCGCCCGTTCCGATAGCATCGCCGCGCGCTGGGCGAGCAGCTCTTCGCGGGATATCTGCATCGGATGCGGCGGCGGCAGCACGCGGATCATGTGCGAGCAGGCTAAGTCGTCGCAGATGTAGGTGCCAACGGTGTTGCCATCGCGCCCGGCCTGACCGGCGCGCGCGGCGGAGAACAGGGTGACCTGATCCGAGGGTTGTGTGATGCGGCACAGGGCGCACATCGCCGAGATCCCCGATCTGAGCGCGAAATCGGATGCTAGCAGAACTACCCCAATGGGGCGCTCCTGAAACCAGTGCACGAGATAGCCGCGCTGACGGGCCTTGGGGTCGCGCCAACCGAGATATTCGCGATCCTCCCAAATAACTTCGTGCAATCCGGGCAGCGAAATGCGCTCGATTTCACCGTGGCTGGCATTCACAAAACTTGCGCGAATTTCGACGGGGCTCAGCGGTTGCACCCGTCCACACTACATATCGCGCCGAGCCCGTTGTGGACTGACGCACCATTGCATGCCAGTGTTGACAGCGTCAGCTATCCGTTCACCGAAGCCCTGGAGGATTCATGTTCAGCACCACAGGGGCCTTCAGCGGCATGTCGTCGAGCGACATCCCCGCCGCGCGCGCATTCTATGAGGGCGTGCTCGGCATCCCGGTGACCGATGCCGGCATGGGTGCGATCTCGCTGCAGCTCGACTCCGGCGGCGTCGTCTACATCTACCCGAAATCCGACCACACACCGGCCACCTACACGGTACTGAATTTCGTCGTCGATGACATCGACTCGACCATTGACGAGCTGGTCGGCAAGGGCGTGACCTTTGAGAAGTACGACGGTGCTCATCAAGATGAGAAGGGCGTCGCGCGCGGCAAGGCCGCCAACCGCGGGCCGGATATCGCCTGGTTCCTCGACCCCGCAGGCAACATCCTGTCGATTCTGGCGAACTAGTTCGGCCGACTAACGGCACGTAAGCCGCGGAGGGCTTCTTCGCCGGCCACCGGGTGATTGAATGGCGCGGTGACTTCCCTTGCCGCGCTCGCCGCAGACCTGACGGCCGCGAACTTTACCGTCGATGCGCTCACCGACCTGTGGGGCGAGGATGCCGCTGCCGCCCTCCACCGCGGCCAGCGGGTTCCCGCGCTCAGGGCGCTCGCCGCAAGTTCCGCGCCGGGCGCCCGGAGGTCGGCACCGGACTCAGCGCTGGCGACCCTCGCGACCGCCTTCGTGCTCGGCCTGCCCGTTACCCCCGCCGCGCTGACCGCGGCACTGCCGACCCTCGGTCTCGCGCGGGCGGTCGAGCTTGGCCTCGTCGATGTCACCGGGGCGCCTCTTCTTGACCTGCGGCCGTACAGCGTCGTCGACGGCCAGGGTGTCACGAGCTGGTGGATCGCCTCCGATCTGGGTGAACTCGCCCTCGGCCATGCCATCGCCGCCGACCACGTGCTCGGCGTCGGTGGCGCATCGACGACGCTGAGTGGTCTCATGCTGGCGGCGCCCGTCGACTTGGCGCTCGACTTGGGCACGGGGTGTGGCATTCAGGCGATGCACGTCGCGCGACATGCCAAACGGGTCATCGCTACCGACATTTCGCCGCGTGCTCTGAAGCTTGCCGCGCTCAACGCCGAGCTCAACGGCTTCACCAACATCGAGTTTCGCCTCGGCAGCCTCTTTGAGCCCGTCAGCGAAAAGTTCGGCCACATCGTTTCCAACCCACCGTTCGTTATCACGCCACGCGATGCGACGGCGGTGCCGCGGTATGAGTATCGAGACGGCGGGATGGTCGGCGATGGGATTGTGCGTGCGGTCATTCTCGGCGTTGAGGCACAGCTCGAGCCCGGGGGTATCGCGCAGTTGCTCGGCAACTGGGAATACGGCGGCCTCCCCGGGGGCTCCGGCGACGGTCTCGAGCGGGTCGAGTCGTGGGTGGCGCAGACCGGGCTCGATGCCTGGGTGGTCGAACGCGAGCGGCAGAGTGTTGAGCTCTACGCCGAGACCTGGATTCGCGACGGCGGCACCCGCCCCGGCCCGGAGTTTGATGGCCTCTACGCCGACTGGCTCGACGACTTCGCCGCCAGGGGGGTCACCCAGATTGGCTTCGGCTATATCGCCATGAGGCTCCCACTCGGCGCCCCAACATTTCGACGGTTCGAGCGCTACGACGCGCCTTTGGGCGGCTCCATTGGTGATCACATCGCCGCCGTCTTCGCCGCCCATGACTGGCTGGATGCCAGGGATGATGCCGGTTTCGCAGCGGCTCGCCTCGCGGTCGCCTCCGATGTCACCGAGGAACGGCACTACTGGCCGGGCGCAGAGCATCCCACGGTGATGCTGCTTCGCCAGGGATCGGGTTTCGCTCGAACCGTCGCCGCGGGAACGGCGCTGGCCGCCGTGGTGGGCGCCTGCGATGGCAGTCTGCCGCTCGGTGCAATCTGTGCGGCCGTTGCGGAAATTCTCGAGGTGGATGCCAAAGAGCTCACGGCCGAGGTCATGCCCCCGTTGCGCGAGCTCGTGTTGGTCGGGGTGCTGGTCCCGAACGACGAGGACTAACTCAGCGCGGGTCGCGGCCCGTCAGGGCGAGCAGGCGCTGCTGCAGCGGCGCGTCATCCGGGATCGGTGTGGGCGCCGCGTAGAGTCCGCTGGCGGTGAGGGCGTCGGCCTGCGGCTCGAACACCGTCCAGACGGCGGCGACGAGCCGGTCATCCAGCGCCTCGTCCGCACCGATCGCACGGGCAAGATCCCAGCTATGGATCGCCACATCACTGACCTGTTCCCGGAGGTATTCGGCCATCGTCACGGTGTCGTTGGCGAGGTGAATGAGTTTGTCTTGCGCGGTATTTTCCCACGCGGATGTCGCGGCCAGCGAGTAGAGGTCCCATTCGGCGAGCAGGTCGTTGGTACGTATCGGCTGCAGCCCGCCAGCGGCGATGGCGACCGGAAGCCCGGCCAGCAGGGAGGGTACCCACTGCTGCTCGGTGATGACGTGGGCAACCAGATCGCGAACGCGCCACTCGGTGTCAGGTGTCGGGGCATCCCAATCGGTGATCAACGCGAGCTTTTTCGCGAAATCGCGATGAACTAACTTTTGCAGAGCCAACCAGTCGTGTTCCATGAGGCCTCCCGGTTCGAGAGTACCGCCGGCAGAGTCTGCGGCAGTTTCCGGCCGCATCGCGACACACATGATGCGTGCACGGTTCTCTCACCAAGCGTCAAGGCGAGCTTGCAATACTCGGCAGATGAGGCGACGGCATTACATCCTAGGTGTCATCACCGCACTCTATTTCGGTGTGGTCGTCGTGTGCGCTTTTGTGCCGGGATCTGCGATCAATTGTGCATTCTGGTGCTGGCAGATTCTTTCCTTCCTCCCGGTCGGAACCCTGCTTCTGCTGGTCCTCGGGCGTCGGCGCTGGTGGGCCGCGATCGCCTTCGGGATGCTCGGCGCCGCCTGGTTGGAGGCGGCGCAGTGGGTGTGGATGCCGCCCGGCTACGCCACCGTCAACGATGTTGTCTGGGGTAGTGCCGGCGCGACGATGGGTGTGTTTATCGCCGTGATCGCGACCTCGCCGTACTTGCGATGGGCGCCAACTCATGAACTTCACAGCATCGTCGCGCAGGCTGGTAACAGGGAAATACCCCAGGACTGACGCAGTAATCGGTGCGAATACACCGCCGATGAACCGTCGCGAGTCTGCCCGTATCCATCCGGATGCCGCCGAACTACCACCCTCGTGCGCTGCAGCACCCCGCGCTCACCGAGCGCGAAACCTCGGAGATGCCTCCTTTTGCGTTCCTACCTTTCTGCCCCATCATTGCCCGATCCGTCGTTGTCGTCCACCCATCGCGGCTTCCTGAGCCTGCACCGGCGAGTGCTGGTCGCGGGGGCGATCGCCGCCTGCGGTGCGTTGACGAGCATCCCGGCGCTTCCCGCCAGCGCCGAAATGATGCAGAAGGAGCACACCGTTACGGTGCTGCAGTCGTTCGCCTCGCCCGACAGCTTCGGTCGCGTCCCGTGGGGTGGTGTAATTTCCGGC
>JANXTJ010000211.1 GCA_025352485.1 Salinibacterium sp. | reverse complement strand
GTCACGAGGGTATCGATCTGCCCAAAGTGGCTGAGGGCGGTATCGACGAGCAACTCGCTGGTGGCGGGATCATCTATTGCGCCCCAGACCGGCACTGCGCGGCCTCCGGCAGCCACGATCTCGTCGGCCGTTTCGACGGCGTAATGCTCGGTCTGGCCGTGCACCACGACGGCAGATCCCTGCTGGCTGAGTTCCACGGCCACCCCTTTGCCGATGCCGCGGGATCCGCCCGTGACGATCGCCACCCGCCCTTCGTGCTCATTCATGGTCAGATCCGTTCTCGAGTGTTGCGCTGATAGAAATCTGGGTGGTCTCGCGCGCGCCGAGCCGAAGCACGCTGCGACGCTCGGCTCCGCTGGTCTGCGTGCTGGCCGGCTCGATGGCGACCACGCGCGCTCGTTGGTACCAGGGGAAACCCTCGGAACTGCCGAGCTCTTGCCACAGCCAGGCGTAGGGCAGTTGGGCGCCATCCCATTCCAGCCGTACGGTCAGATCGAGGTCGAGATTGGTGATGCTGGCCCAGTGCTCGGTGAAGCCATCCAGCCAGCCGAACACCGCGCGCGCCTCGCCGACCGGGGCGACGTCTCTGAGGTCGATACGGTCGCCGGCGGTGGAAGTTCCCCACGGCCAGGCCTGCGCTGAACCTGATTCGGCCCCGCCGTTGCGCTGCGGGTCGGGGGTGAATCGGGTGGCGCCGGACTGGATGCGGCAGGTCCCTTCGAGAAACCTGCCACCGAATGCCGGGTGGTGTGAGTAGTCAAATTCGATCGGAACGGTGCTGAGGTTGCTGAGGCTGTCGGTGATTCGCAGCGTCGAGCCGGTGAGTTCGACGGTGCGTTCGATGCGCACGGGAACGGTGAACAACTCGACGTGGAGCCGGGCCGAGTTCGCCGTCGCACCGTCGACGGTCCACGCCACACTTGCCGCCTCCCCGTGAAAGCCCACCGAGGCCCCGTAAATCCTGCGGGGGTCACCGGCGTTCGGGCAGAGTGTCTGCCAGCCGCCGCGATATCGTTCCAACCAGCCGGTGGTGGGATCGTAGCTGGATGCGGGATGCCCCGCCCTGATCGAATCGGCACGCTCGCGCCACGGTGAGCGAAAAAGCACGTCGATGCCGGTGCGGCGATCGATGAGCGACAGCAGGTCGGCGCCCTGCCCCGGGTCGATGGTGGCGGCAACCCCCGCGCTGCTCAGCCGGATGAGGTCCATGTTCAACCCTCGAACGGGTGCACCGGCACGCCGTGCGTTTCGGTTCGCAGCGCGAAGACGGAGCCCGCCAGCGGTTGACGTTCGAGGGCGGGCGCCGAAAGCCCGGCCGATGCGGAGGTGATGTAGAGGGTGCCGTCGTCGCCGAACGCACAACTGGAGGGCTGGTCTACCGGCATCGGAACGCGGCCGATCAGTTCACCGCTGCTCGTGTAGCGGCGCACCTCACCGCCGCCCCACACGGCCACCCAAATGCAACCGTCGGTGTCGACGGCGAGGCCGTCCGGCACCCCAGGTTCCTCGAACGTGACGAGCGTGGAGAACGACCCGATCGTGCCGCTTGCGCTGTCGAATTGAGCGCTCAGCAGTTGACGAGTCATGCTGTCGACGAGGTACATGATGGTGTCTTGCGCATTCCAGCCGATTCCGTTGGGAAGGGTGAATCCGGTGGCCATGACTCGGCTCGGACCATTGCCCGTCCAGCAGTGCAGCGCCCCCGCGCGCGGCTCAAACCGCAGGTGGGTGCTGCCAGCCCACAGCCGCCCGGATGAGTCGCATTTTGCGTCGTTCATGCGTCGATCGGCTTCCGGCAGTACGGCATCCCGCACCTCCAGTTTGCCGTTCACGACGAGACCGAAACCCGCGGATACCGCCACGGCGAAGCCCTCCTCACGGGCGCGCGGGGCCGCGGCTCCGAGCATCGTGTCGAGGGAAATCGCGGATTGCTGCCCCGTGTCTAGGTCGTTTTCATAGAGCGTCCCGCGCGCGATGTCGACCCAACACAACCGGCCGGTGCGATGATCCCAGACCGGGCCTTCCCCCACCTCCGCGTCGGCGCGAATCACCAGTTCAGGCGGTGTGAACAATTGCACGGCTCCCATGCGCGTCCATTCTTTGTGTCAGGGTAGCTGAGGGCAGGTGGCGGGGCGGGCAAACTAGAGCACGCCGTAGGTGGCGAATGCCTCGGTGCTGCTCATTCCCCGCTCGATGGCGTCGCGTACGACGTTTTCCTTCGCAGCCTTGATCAATGCGAGTTCGAGAACTTCGTCTTCTAGGTCGGCGGGAATCACCAGCACGCCATCAATGTCGCCGACCACGAGATCGCCGGGGGTGATGGCAACCCCCCCGATTTCGACGGGCACACCGAAGTCGAGCACGACAGCCCTCGCACTGGAATCCTGCCCGTAGGCACCTCGCGAGAAGACCGGGAAGCCCTGCTGAAGAACCTTTGCGGTGTCCCGATGAAAGCTGTCAACGACCGCGCCGAGGGCGCCCCTCGCCACCGCGGAAGCGGTGAGAATTTCACCCCACGCGGCGCAGTCCTGGCGGCCCCGGCGAGCCAAATACACGTCACCAGCCTGTAAAGCGTCGAGAGCTTCGGTGAGGCGCCCGAATGGTTTTTCGGGTACCGAAAAGACGTCGGCGATGAGCACCGGCATGGCGCGTCCCGCCAAACGCATCTCGGGCAGGAGCGGCCGCACCGCCGCCGGGATGAACTGATGAACTCGGCCGAGCGTGTCGAGGATGTCGCCGATTACCGCGGTGTACAGCGACGAATTCACGAGGGCGAAGCGCTCAGGGTCGGTCCGGGGGAGCGTGGTCATAGTTCCTGTTTCTGCGAGGGGGGTCAGCGGGTCAGAGGGATGTGGTGGCGCGGCGAGAGCGCAGCACATTCACCAGAACGGCGATGAGCACGACCGCTCCGCGCACGACCTGCTGGGCGTACGGGTTCACCCCGAGTAGCACCATCCCGTTGAGTAGCGCCGCGATGAAGATCACGCCGATGATCGTGCCAACGACAGTGCCTTTTCCACCGGAGAGGGCCGCGCCGCCGATGATGGTGGCGGCGATGGCATCGAATTCAAGCCCGTTTGCAATCGTGCTGTTGCCGGATGAAAGTTGGGCCGATTGGAGCAGCCCGGTGACCGCCGCGGCCAGCGCCGAAATGACCATGACGGAAATCCGGACCCGTCGAACGTTGATCCCCGAGAGCTCGGCCGATTTTGAGTTGCCGCCCACCGCGTAGATTGAGCGCCCAAATACGGTCTTTTGGGCCACCACCGCGATGATGATGAACATCAGGAGCAGGTAGATCGCGGGCACGGGAATGATGCCGGCGATTCGCCCGGTACCCCAGTAGAAAAACTTGCTCGAGTCGATGGGCAGCGGGAAGTTGTTGGTCAGCAGCTGAGCAAGCCCACGCAGTGCGAGGTAAAGCGCCAGGGTGGCGATAAAGGTGGGAACGCCGAATACGGCTCGTACCCACCCGGCGAAGGCCCCAACGCTGGCGGCGCAGACGAGTACGACGATGCACGCCGCCCACATGGGCCAGCCGAGGTTGACCACAAAGACGCCCAGTAGCGACGACGAGAGGGCTGCCATCGACCCCACCGAAATGTCTATTTCCCCCGCGACGATCACGAGGGTCATCGCGAACGCGACAATGCCGAAAAACGCCGCCTGCTGCAGAATGTTCAGCTGGTTGTCAAGCGTCATGAAGTTGGGGGATGCGATGCTGAGCGCGATATAGAGCGTTACCAGCACGAGAAACAGGCCGATGCCCTCCCAGGAGCGAATCCGGCGCAGTATCCCCTTCACGGGGCCGGTGGAGGCGTGTTCGACTGTTGGTTCTGCGCTGGACATAGTCAGTTGCCTTCTTTCATGGCGAGGGTCAGGAGTCTTTCGGTCGTGGCATTGGCCCCTAGCACCTCGTCTTGGATGCGGCCATCGCGCAGCACGAGTACGCGATCGCAGACCTCGGAAAGCTCTTCCAGTTCGGAGGAAACGAAGATGGAGGACACGCCGGCGACGGCAAGTTCGCGGATCAGCGAGTAGATCTGGCCTTTGGCATGAACGTCGATTCCTCTGGTCGGTTCGTCGAGGAGCAACACAGACATTTTGGCCGCCAACAGTCGGCCGATCACCGCCTTTTGCTGGTTGCCTCCTGACAGCGTTCCGATCGGTTGGTCGGCCGACGATGCGGCAATGGAGAGCGCGCCGATCGTCGCGCGTGCCGTAGTCGCTTCGAGTGCCGACGTGATCCAAAACTTGGGCAGCACGCGGCCTCTGGCCGACAGCAGGATGTTCTCGCCGACTCCCAGCATGGGCACGATGCCGGCGCCTTTGCGGTCTTCCGGTGTCATCCCCAAGCTTCGCTTGAGCATGCGTCGCGGGCTTCTTCGGCGAACTGCTGTGCCGTTGACCCATACCTCACCGACGAGGTCGCGCCGAATTCCGTAAATGCCTTCGAGAAGCTCGGTACGGCCGGAGCCGAGCAACCCGGCGATGCCAAGCACCTCGCCCTCGTGGAGGTCGAAGCTCACACCGTCGAGCACACCGGGCAGGCGCACGTCGCGCACCGCGAGCACCACCTTCTGATCCTGACGGTCTCGATGCTCGATCTGCGCTGCCGTCTTGCCTGCTTCGCCCGCGATGAGCGCTGCGACTTTCTCCGGGCTGGCCTCGCTCACGCCGAGGGTCTGCACCTCGCGGCCGTCACGGAGCACCGTCATGGTGTCGGCGACGAGGGGAATCTCTTTCATGCGATGAGAGACGTAGATGATGGCGACACCCCGGCTCGCCAGGCGTCGCAGCAGTGCCAGCAGAGCCTGCACTTCGTTGACGTTCAGGGCGCTGGTCGGCTCATCGAGGATCAACACTCTCGGATCGCCGACGAGAGCCTTAGCGATTTCCACGATCTGCTGCTGCGCGATCGGCAAGCGGGCGACGTCAATCCAGAGCGGCAACGTCTCGCCGAGCAGGCTCAGGGCACGCCGTGCCTGATCCTCAAGCGCGCGGGTGTCGATGAATCCCGTTCCTTTGCGCCGGGGCCAGCGGCCGAGGGTGATGTTCTCCGCGACGGATAGGCCGGGCACGAGACTGAATTCCTGGTGCACCACCGCGATCCCTCCCGCGCGCGCGTCGCCGGGTTTGGCCCAGTTGACGTCCTCCCCGTCGACCCGGATGGTTCCCCCGTCGGGCCGCTGCGATCCGGAAATCAGGTTGACGAGGGTGGATTTACCCGCACCATTCATACCGAGCAGCGCCCGCACTTCTCCGGCCCTGAGAGTGAGACTCACCCCGTCGAGGGCCGTGACGCTGCCGTAACTCTTGCTCAGCGACGTGCACTCCAGAACCGGCGTGTCGGTGCTTTTCATCGAGCCACTCCTTCGTGGGTTGCGCGGTTGTCGCCGTAGGGTGCGCCCGGGGGCTCACCCTACGGCGGGGTGAGGTTACTTACCGAGGAACTTATTCACGGCGGCAGGGTCGTCCCGCGAGAACGTGATTCCCGGGAGTTCGACCTTGAACGGTGAGTTTGCGGTGCCCGCGATGGCTTTTTTGGCCATCCCATAGGCACCGGTGCCGGTGGCTTTGGGATCCTGGCCCGTGGTCGCCTGAAGGATCGTGTCGGGGTCGAGGAGGAAGCCGCCAAGTTGGGTGGAGATGTCGGTACCAAAGACCGGAATCTTCTTCCCCGCCTGTTTCACGCCAATCGTTTCGCCCACGGTGCCACCCTCGTTTGACGCCCAGAGCAGGGTGATTCCGGGGTTAGCCGACAGCACATTTGTGGTGACCGTGGTCGCCTTGTCTGCGAGGTAGCCTTCCTGATCGGTGACGTAGTCAACCGTGACTCCCGCCGCCTTCAGCGCATCCTTGAAGCCGGTCTTGCGCAGCACGCACGCGGACGCCACATCACAGTTCAAAATTCCGATGGTCGCTTTCCCGCCGAGATTGTCTTTGATGTACTTTGCCGCGAGCACACCCGTCCCCGTGCCCAGCGCGGTGTTGTCCGACTGGATGACACCCTTGACTACCGCAGGGTCGGTTTCCCCGCCGAGGCAATTTCCGTAACAGATCAGCGGAATACCAGCGGCCGTGATGGCCTTCATGGCCGGGAGCGATGCATCGCCAGCTGCCGGCTGCATCAGCACGGCATCGACCTTCGCCTGGATCATGTTTTGGGCGGCGGTGGCCTCGGTCCCGGCATCCCCGTTAGAGAGGGCGGCGACGACTGTGGCGCCATCCGCCTTCGCGGCCGCCTCGACCGCCGCCTGAATGCCTTGGAAGTAGGTGTCACCCTGCAGCATGATCAGGCCAATGGTGAGCTTTTTCCCTCCCGCTCCGTTGCTGGATGAGGTGGTGGGTGCTGAGCATCCCGCCAGGAGCAGCGCGAGTGCCGTAACACTTGCTGCTGCGATGAGTATGCGTTTCATGTGCTGTCTCCTTTGACTATTGCTGAGTGATAGCGGTTCTGTGGTGGCGGGTAGACGCAGCATAAGTGACTTGGATACTTGCATGCAAGCTTTTCTTGGATACTTGCATGCAATGTGCGAAGAGGTCATGATGGGCGCATGGACTTCCGCTGCTGGGCGCATCGACGCGACCGACCTGTGCCCCAATGACACTGAATCGGGTCGACCGAGCGCCTGCACGCCAGCGAATTTCTGATCGCGTGCACGACGAGCTCGAATCGGCTATCCGAGAGATGCGGCTCGAACCGGGCGCCCTTCTCTCCGAGACCGACCTGTCGATCCAGCTCGGGGTGAGTCGCACGCCGTTGCGCGAGGCGCTCTCGCGGCTGGTCGAGCAGCGGCTCGTGACCGTGGTGTCGCAGGTCGGGACGACCGTTTCGTTGATCGACCTCGGGCAGGTGGAGGAGGCCGCATTCATTCGAAGTGCACTAGAAATCGCGGCATTCGCCAAGGCCTGCGGGGGACAGCAGCGCGACGTTTCCGCGCTTCGCACGATTCTGGACCGTCAGGAGCGGGCGCTCGCCGATCAGGACGCAAACGCATTCTTTGAGGGCGACGAGGCGCTTCACCAGGAGATCTTTCGGCTCTCCGGTTATCCGCACGTGTGGGATCTGGTGAGGGGCTCCAAATCTCAACTCGACCGCCTCCGTCGACTGCACCTCCCGGAGACATTGGCCTCCCGGCACGTCATCGATGAACACATCCGCATTGTCGATCTGCTCGAGGTCGGCGACACCGTG
The DNA here is from genome assembly GCA_025352485.1 of Salinibacterium sp. Lineage (GTDB taxonomy): Bacteria > Actinomycetota > Actinomycetes > Actinomycetales > Microbacteriaceae > Rhodoglobus. The sequence goes on along the minus strand of JANXTJ010000211.1, from coordinate 1,731 downwards.
GCCGGAGCGGAGCTGATCGAAAGTCATGCGTTCCAGATTTTGAACATGGTCTCGCGGGTGCAGTCGGAGCATCCCGAATACTTCACCCCATGACCGCGGCTCAGCCCACGCCAATCACCGCCGATTCGGTCGTCGAGTTCTTGGCGACCCGGGGCATTGTCACGGGCGGTCGGCCCACCGTCAGCGCGATGACGGGCGGAGTCTCCTGCACGGTTCTGCTGGTGGAAGCGGGCGATCTGCGCCTGGTCGTGAAGCAGGCCCTCGATCAGCTTCTCGTCGAGGGTGACTGGTTCGCGACACCGGAGCGCGCGGTTACAGAGGCCGCCGCGTTGAGCATGCTGCGTTCGTTGACCCCGGACTATGTTCCCGAGTTGGTGGACGCCAGCCCCGCCGACCATGCGCTGGTGATGACGGCAGCTCCCGCCGACTGGCGCACCTGGAAGGCGCGGTTGCTCGCCGACGAGTTCGACGGCGAACACGAACGGGCGGCCGCGAGTGTTCTCGGCACCGTTCTCGCAAACTGGCACACTGCGACGGCCGGCGATCGATCCATCGCCGCGCGTTTCGATGACTACGAGGCCTTCGAGCAGCTGCGGATCGCGCCATTTCACCGCACCGTTCTGGCGCGGCATCCCGTCTGGGCAGATTCCATTAGGCGCTGCATAGACGACCTGATCGAGCACCACGAGTGCTTCGTTCACGGCGACTTCTCCCCGAAGAATATTCTGGTGAACCCGCGGCATCCGACCGAGCTCTGGGTGCTCGACTTCGAGGTTGGCCACTACGGTGCCGCCGTCTTCGACCTCGCTTTTTTGCACTGCCACCTCCTGCTCAAGGCAATCCACCGCCCCGAGCATGCCGCAGCAATGGCCCAGATCGCTTCCGCATTCCAGGGCGCGTACGGTGCCGGGGTGAGTGCCGGTGCCGGTTCCCGTGCCGTCGCTCCCTTCCGACGATTGGGCTGGCAGACCGCCTGCCTGATGTTGGCACGAGTAGATGGCACATCCCCCGCTGGCTATCTCACTGCCGGCCAACAGGATCGCGTCCGAAACCTTGCCGGCCGCATCCTCGGCACGCCCGACCGACCCATCGATGAGGTGTGGGCACTGCTCACGGAGGAGCTCGATGAATAACCCCACCGCCATTGAGGCCATCCTGGCCTGGGAGGCCCTTGACTCTCGGGGCCGGCCCACGGTCGCGACGAAAGTATTCCTTCGCGGCGGCGCCTCTGGGGCCGCCAGCGTGCCGTCAGGGGCATCCACAGGCAGGCACGAAGCGAGCGAGCTGCGCGACGGTGGGCCGCGCTTCGGCGGCCGCGGAGTGCTCACCGCGGTGAGCAATGTGGTCGGCGAGCTAGCGGGCCGGGTCGTCGGGCTGGATGTCACCGAACCCGATGTCGTCGACAATGCCCTGCGCGCCGCCGATGACAGCCCGGTCTATGCCACGATCGGGGCCAACGCGGTTCTCGCGGTCTCCATCGCTGCGGCGATCGCTGCGGCAAACGCCGCAGGCACCTCTCTCGCGCGGCATCTCGCAGGCTCGGGCGCGCTGCACCTCCCGATGCCGATGGTCAACATCATTTCGGGCGGGGCGCATGCGGGCGGTCTGCTCGACATCCAGGATTTTTTGATCATCCCCACCGGCGCCGAGTCCTTTGCCGACGCGATTCGATGCTGTGCCGCGGTGCGTGAATCGGCTACCGAGGTGGCGCGGGATCGTGGGCAACGCGAG
>JANXTJ010000190.1 GCA_025352485.1 Salinibacterium sp. | reverse complement strand
CATCGCGATCGCCATGCAGCGACCGGCCTGGCGAGACACCTTCGGGGCACTGAAGATCTACAACTATCGGCTCTATGTCATCGCGCAATTCGTGTCGAATACGGCGGGCTGGGCGCAGCGCATCGCCGTCGACTGGCTGGTTCTCGAGATCACCGGCAGCGTCGCTCTGGTCGGGGTCACCATCGCTCTACAGTTCCTGCCCACCCTCGTGCTAGGTGCATACGCGGGCGTGGTGGCCGACCGCTTCCGCAAGCGCTCGATACTGATCTTCTGCCAGTCGCTCACCGGAGCGCTCAGCCTCGTGCTCGCCATCGTCGCGCTGACCGGCAACGCGCACCTCTGGGCGGTGTACGCGCTCGTGCTCGGCATCGGGGTCTTGCAGGTTTTCGACATGCCCGCCCGCTCGGTTTTCGTCAACGAAATGGTCGGCCCGCACCACCTGCGCAACGCCATCAGCGTCAACGCCTCCATCTTTCACCTGGGCGCGCTGCTGGGCCCGGCAATTAGCGGCGTGCTGATCGTCGCGGTCGGCTCGGGGTGGGCAATCGCCGGCAACGTGGTCGCCGTGGCGATCGGTCTCGGCCTATTGCTCGCGATGCGCACCGCCGACCTTCTGGTCGCGCCTCGCCGACAGGCCTCGAAGGGCCAGATTCGGGAGGCACTGCGCTACGTCATGGCCAAGCCCACCCTGTTTTGGACGCTCGTGATGGTCGCCTTTGTCGCCAGCTTCGGGATGACCATGCCGGCCCTTCTCGCGGGGATGGCAAACAACGTTTACCACACCGGGGCAACCGGGTACGGGCTGTACAACGCGCTCATCGCGGTCGGAGCGCTCATCGGAGCCCTTGCCTCAACGCGGCGGTCCCGCCTGCGGCTGCGCACGATCGTCTTCGGCGCCCTGCTCTACGGGGTTCTGCAGATGCTGGCGGGATTTGCGCCGTTCTCGCTGATGTTCCTCGCCCTGCTGCCCACCATCGGGCTGTCTCGGCTGCTCTACAACACGGCGAGCGAAACGATGATGCAACTGTCGTCGAATGTGGCAATCAGGGGCCGGATCATGGCCCTCTGGGTGCAGGTCATTGTCGGCGGGCAGGCGATCGGCGGCCCGCTGATGGGGTGGCTGACCGAACACGTTGGGGCACGCACGGCGATGATGATTTCCGGCGCAGTGCCGGCCGCGGCGGCGCTGGTCATTGCGGTGCTGATCTCGCGCAGCGGTCAGCTCAGGGTGACGGTCGGCGTGCGCCGCGGGTCGTGGGTCTCGATCGTGCGCCGCCCTGTCAGCAGCCCGACGGAGCCGAACGGCCCCACCGAGGCCTGAGGCGGCTCGCACCGAGGCACCGGGCTACACCGCGCGTTCGCCCCGCGCGAGGAACGCTTCGACCTCGTCGACGGCCATCGTCGGCATGGTCTGCGCGCCGATCGGGTTCATCACGTCATTGCGCACGTTGTCGGCGAGACCGGTGAGCATCACTACCGCGTCATCCACGACCTCGGTATTGCGGGTCTCCGTGCCGTGCAGTAGCCACTTCGCTACCTCCAGCTCTGCGTAAAACATCGCGCGTTGCTTGACCTGCCGGTCGCCCTGGCCGCGCACGACGGCGTAGGCATCGAACGCGCTTTCGATGACCGTCTGCTCGGAGGATCCGAGGATCCACTGCAGGTCGCGGGCGGGGTCGGCGACGCGCAAATCTTGCCAGCCGAGCACACCGGTCACCACCCCTTCGGCGCTCAGGAACGAGTCGGCGCCCAGCGCACCGTTGATGACGGTGGGCTGAAACTGCCAGAGTTTGGCGTCTTCGGCGGCGCGCTCCCAACGGCCCAGGAGGGCGGCGGGCATCAGCCCGGTCGCGGCCGCTCGATCCATGATCGTCACGCAGGAGCGCAGGCATTCGCCGGCGGTGAGGGTCGGCAGCCCCGCGTCAGACACGAAGCTGGTCGGCAGGGTGTGGATAGCCGCAATGGACGACCCCACGGATGCCGCGAGCGAGTCCGGCCCCGCTGGATATGAGCTGAGCGGCACCTTGGCGCCGTAGACAAACTCGTACACGATGGCGCGGGTGCCGTCGATCGGAACCTGACCGGCGAAGGCGGAGACCGCGAACGGCAGTCGGGTGCGCACCCCGGCGCTCAGTGCGCGCAGCGCGACCAGGTCGGCGGACTGCTCGGCCTCGGCTGTGGCGCTGCGCGGGGCGCGGATGATCCAGTGTCGCCCGTCGCGGCCGGTGAGGATGGCGGCATCGAAGTCGCTTCCACGGCTGGCGCCGAAACTCGTTGCGGCGGCGACGTCGAGGCCGGGAACGGCCGATGTCGCGAGCGCGGCTAGAGTGAGGTGTGATCTGGCCATACCCAACAGGGTAGGTTGCGCATCCCATGCAGCCGTCGTACGCCACGCACTTACCGGGGTCCCCACATGCCGCAGTCGTTCTCATCTCGGCTGCCGCTGTCACGGTTCGAGATCGACCGCGACTACCTCACGCGCGAGCGCGAAAACCTGTTCGATGAGCTGTGGGCTGATCCGGCGACCCGACTGCTGCCGATTTTCGAGGGTTCGGCGCTGCTCTCCGGCCCGACCTCGCTCGCCCTGCTGCCCCCGAACGCCTTACCGAACACGGGCCTCCGCGTGTTCCTCGGCCGGTCGACGTCGACGACGAGCCCGGAGCCCGTGGGCACGGCGATCGTGGCGGTGCTGCTCGAGGATGCCGGCCATCTCGCGGAGGCGGAGTGGGGCAACCTTCGCCGGCTCGGCAATACCCTCAGCGATCGGGATGCCGGCCTCTTTACCGAGGCGCTGGCGATTCTCAACTGGCACGCCTCCCATCTCTTCTCGCCGCGCACCGGTGAGGCCACGATCGCCGAGAAGGGCGGCTGGGTGCGCCGCGACCCCGTGTCTGGCACGGAGGTTTTCCCGCGCACCGACCCTGCCATAATCGTGGGCATTACGGATGCCGACGACCGCCTCCTTCTCGGCTCCAACGCCCTGTGGGAGAGCAACAGGTATTCCCTGCTCGCGGGCTTCGTCGAACCTGGCGAGTCGCTGGAGCACGCCGTGGTGCGCGAGATCTTCGAGGAGTCGGGGATCCGGGTGGTCAACCCGGTGTATCTGGGCAGCCAGCCGTGGCCCTTCCCTGCCTCACTGATGCTGGGCTTCAGCGCTCAGGTCGACCCCGATTTTGCCGGTGTCCAGCAGCCGGATGGCGTCGAGATCCTCGACCTGCGCTGGTTTAGTCGCGAAGAGTTGGCGGCATCCCTGCACGAGATTAAGCTTCCCGGCCGTACCTCGATCGCGCGGGCGATTGTCGAGCAGTGGTACGGCGGCATCATCGACGACGGCCAGGACTGACATCCCGGTGTCTACGGCCGAATCGCTTCTTGCGGGCCTCGATGACCAACAGCGGGTTGCGGCCGAGGCCCTGCTCGGGCCGGTCTGCCTGCTGGCCGGTGCCGGTACCGGCAAGACCAGGGCGATCACGCACCGCATCGCCTACGGCGTCGCGACCGGCGTGTACCCGCCAGGGCGAGTGATGGCGCTGACCTTCACGGCTCGGTCGGCGGGCGAGTTGCGCGGTCGACTCCGCGGACTCGGGGCCGGCGGGGTCGCCGCCCGAACCTTCCATTCGTCGGCACTGGCGCAGCTCAACTTTTTCTGGCCGCAGGTGATCGGCGGCAGCATGCCCCGGCTGCTCGACAGCAAGGCGCGGTTGCTCGCTCAGGCCGCCGAAACTCTCAAGCTCAAGCTCGATACCGCAACGCTGCGTGACACGGCGGGGGAGATCGAATGGCGTAAGACGTCGCGGCTCTCACTCGATGAGTATGCGGCGAAGGCCCGGCTGTTGCCGGTCGCGCTGCCCATCGACAAGATGGTCGAACTGCAGCGCGCCTACGAGAACCTCAAGGACGAGCGGCGGCAGATCGACTTCGAAGACGTGTTACTGGCCGCGGCCGGCATGGTGGAAGCCGAGCCACGGGTGGCCCAGCAGGTGCGTGAGCAATACCGCTTCTTTGTCGTGGATGAGTATCAGGACGTTTCGCCACTGCAGCACGACCTCCTCGCCCTCTGGCTGGGTGACCGCAATGACGTCTGCGTGGTGGGTGATGTGAGTCAGACGATTTACTCGTTTGCGGGGGCAAGCCCCGACTACCTCCTCGGCTTCGCGGCGGAATATGAGGATGCGGTCGTCGTGCGCCTCGAGGAGAACTACCGGTCGACCCCGCCCATCATCGATGCCGATAATCGGCTGATGCGCGGCCGCGCGGGCGCGCTGACCCTG
>JANXTJ010000181.1 GCA_025352485.1 Salinibacterium sp. | reverse complement strand
GTTCGACGAGCGCCCGGCTCGTGATCATCTCGGAGACGTAGAGCCCCGCGCCGTATTCGCGGCACAGGCGCCGAAACGCGGTGTTGGTGATCCCGGCCATCGGCGCGAGGATTACGGGTATGTCCATCTCGAGCGGGCCTATTTTTAGGGCGGGAGACGATTTGATTACTGCAGTCACTAAGCTATTCTCCCAGATTATTCTGGGGATGCCGCCGGGGCGGTTGTAGGGGCTGTCGTGGGGGCGGCGCCAGGCGCGCTGCTAGGCGCACTGCTAGGCGCATCCACGGCCCCGCCGAAACGCCGCTCGCGATACGCGTATTGGTCGATCGCCTCCCACAAATCCGTGCGGGTGAACTCGGGCCACAGCCTATTCAGGAAGACCATCTCGGCGTACGAGGATTGCCAGGGCAGGAAGTTGCTGGTGCGCTGCTCACCCGAGCTGCGCACGAACAGGTCGACATCGGGCAGATCGGGCTGGTAGAGGTGTTTCTGGATGGTCTTCTCGCTAATGCCGGTGGGTTTCAGCCGACCGGCGGCCACCTCCGTCGCGATGCGGCGCACGGCATCCGTCAGCTCATTGCGGCCCCCGTAGTTGACGCACATGGTGAGGGTCAGAACGGAATTGCCCGCCGTGAGCTGCTCGGCAAATTTGAGCTCATTGACGACGGATGCCCAGAGCCGAGGTGTTCGCCCGGCCCAGCGCACCCGAACTCCCCAATCGTTGAGCTGGTCACGGCGGCGGTGCAGCACATCCCGATTGAAGCCCATCAGAAAACGAACCTCGTCGGGTGACCTCGACCAGTTTTCGGTCGAGAATGCGTAGACGCTCAGGTGCTTCACGCCGAGCTGAATCGCGCCGGCCACCACGTCGAGCAGGGATGCCTCTCCCGCCTTATGTCCCTCGATACGGGTGAGCCCCTTGCCGTTCGCCCAGCGCCCATTGCCGTCCATCACGATCGCCACATGGTCGGGCACGGCGCGGCGCGGCAACTCGGGCGGGTATACGCCCGTCCAGTCGATGGGCTTGAAATCGACTGCATCCTTGTGGGTCTTACGCACACTCATGCGCTGCGATCCACGTGTTGAAGCGAGCGCAGGGAGCGTTCGAGATGAAATTGGGTGTACGCAGCGACCACGCCGCTGGCCTGATTGCGAGCGCGCTCACCGGCCACCTCCGCGTCATCCCAGCGGCCCTCGATGAGGGCGCCAAGCAGGCCGAGGGTGTCAACATCGAGCCGCGGGGTTCCGGGCGGGGCCACCTCGTCGCAGACGACGCCGCCCAGCTGCACCACGAAATACGTGTGCGGGCCGGGGGCACCGGTGACGGCACAGTCCACGAAACTGGGAGCCCAGCCCGCGATCGAGAGGGCGCGCAACAGGTACGAGTCCAGGGTGAGGCTGGGGTGGTGTTCGCGGCGCGACAGCGAGCGCAGGGCGCCGACCAGCAAAAGGTACTGCTGGAGGCTGCCGTCGTCATCCGTAATCTTGTCGGCGGTCTCGATCATGACACTGCCCGCCGTGTAACTCGCGTAGTCGTCGGCGATCTCGGCGCCATACGACCCGAGCGATTCGGCCTGCTGGATGACGTCGAGGCTGCGGCCGATGTAGCACTGGATGTCGGCGACCATCATCGGTTCCAGTCGCGCACCGAAGCGCGACCCCGTGCGTCGTACGCCCTTGGCCACCGCCCGGATTTTGCCGTGCTGACGCGAGAGCATCGTCACGATTCGGTCGGCTTCACCCAGCTTGTGGGTGCGCAGCACAACGGCTTCATCACGGTAGGTCGGCACCCTGACCTCCGCTTCCCCTGCTGAAATCTACGCTCGCATTTCTCAGACCGATCCTACCGCCGGGGTCGCCGCCCAGTGCTTCGCACGAGCGCCAGATCACGTCAGAGTGGGGCGCGACATCCGACGCCCTACCCGGCGGCTGCGGGTTCGACGCCGCCACTAAGTTCAGGTACCGAACAGCCTGGAGGCTACATTGACCATCCGTCTCGTCCCGATTCTCGCCCTCACCATCGTGATGGGTTCGCTGCTCAGCGGCTGCGCGAGTGGTCCGCTCACCGTGACGCCATCTGCGATCGCAACGCTCGCAGAGGACGCCCTCGAGAAAGCAGTCGGCACCCGCCCGAAACTCGACTGCGGCACAGCGAACGTCCCTGTCGTCGTGGGCACAGTGGTGAATTGCGTCCTCACCGATCCCGCCACATCGAAGACGATGAATACCGCAGTGACGATCACGAAGGTCGACGGCAGCAACTACTCCGTGGACGTCAAGGTCGCCGGCTAGGTACCTCGGCACTAGGTCAGGCGTGCGCCGGCCGGGGCAGCGGCCGACGTGACGCAGCACCGTCATTCACTGCGCGCGGGCAGTGCTGCGCGGTCTGCGCGTCCATGCCCTCGGATTCCGCAGCCTGCTCGTCGTGGTACGAATGACGCGTGATAGCACTCTTCGTGATCCCCCTATGGGCCGACTTGTTGGCGGTCGGAATCGGCGCGGCACAGGGCGCCCTGTTCGCCGCACAGTTTCGTGACCGTCGGCTGGATCTGCTCGGGGTCGCGATCATCGGCATAGCGACCGGCTTCGGCGGCGGCATCCTGCGCGATGTGCTGCTGTCGCAAGTGCCGGCAGCACTGACCAGCAACTGGTATCTCATTGTGGCGACCGCCGCGGCGCTCATCGGGATGCTGCTCGAGCGCCTGATCTCGCGTCTCGGCCCCCTCGTCACGGTGCTCGATGCGCTCACGATCGGACTTTTCGCGGCCATCGGCACGACGAAAGCTCTCGCAGCAGGGCTGCCCATTGTTCCGGCAATCTTCGTCGGCGTGATCTCGGCGGTCGGTGGTTCGATCATGCGTGACCTGCTCCTCAACCGCCCGATCGCGCTGATGCACGTGGGGTCTCTTTACGCGATTGCAGCCTTCGCTGGCACGATTCTGCTGGTCGTCCTGCTGGCCGGCGGCATCCCGGTATTCATCGCTGCAGCAATTTGTGTCGCCGTCACCTTTGGCGTGCGAGTTCTCGCGGTGCTGTTTAACTGGACACTGCCGGAGCAGAAAGCGATCGAAAAGCTGCCCAGGATCCGGCGCCGTTAGACCGCCGGGCGCGTTACCGGCCCCGTCCTGCGCTGCACCCGACCCCGGCCGCGCGTCCCTGGCGGCGCGACGGGCAGCTACGCCTGGGCGAGCTCGCGATCCCCCGCCCCGGCCCGCACCGCGCGGTTCACGGCGGAGACGACCGCCTTGAGGGATGCCGTGGAAATATCGGCGTCGATCCCGACGCCCCAGAGCCGCTTGCCGTTGACGTTGAGCTCGACGTAGGCGGCGGCGAGGGCATCCCCGCCGGCCGACAGCGCATGCTCCACGTAGTCGTAGAGCTTCACGTCGATACCCTGCTCGGCCATGATCGACAGGAACGCGGCGATCGGCCCGTTTCCGGTTCCGTTGGCCACCTGCGCTTGCTCGTTCACCCGCAGCGTGACCTGGAGGTTGGTCGAGCCGGCCAGGTCGCTCGAGGTCGCGGTCGAGTGCAGCTCGAACCGCC
>JANXTJ010000176.1 GCA_025352485.1 Salinibacterium sp. | reverse complement strand
GGACACCCCGGCCGAACGAATGGCTGCTTTACTAGACACTGCATAAATCATGCTGTTGCGACGACCGCTGGAATCCAAGCCTGGCAAGGATTCGTCTACCTGGCCACCGTCATTGACTGTTTCTCCAAGAAGGTCGTCGGGTGGTCCATCGCTGACCACATGCGCACCGAGCTGGTCGCTGACGCGCTCAAGAATGCTGCTGCGACGACCCTGATCGAGCCGGACGCGATTTGGCACTCCGATCGGGGAAGCGTCTACACCTCGGCCGATTTCCGAGCCTTAGTGATCAGCCTAGGAATGCGCTCGTCCATGGGCCGCACCGGCGTGTGATGGGACAACAGCATGGCCGAATAGTTCTTCTCGATGCTGAAAAACGAGCGCGTCTACCGGACCGTTTACGCGACCAAAGCCCAGGCTCGCAAAGACCTCATCCTCTACATCGAGGGGTTCTACAACAGTCGACGCCGGCACTCAGGCCTCGGCTACCGACGCCCCAACGAAGTCCACTATGGTTATCAGCAGCCAGCCCTGGCAGCGTAGAAGAATCCACTAATTCCGCTGTCCGAAATCCTCGCAGCAGCCCAGTCGCTTCCGCCATCCGCGCCGCAGCTTCGACCACCTTCTCTGACGACACGACGCCGCGAGTGATCTCACACTCCGGGCACCACTGCGTCGAGAAGCTCGGCTCCCGGTTGGTGTGATGGACGCACTGCTCGACCAGATGCCCACATGTCAGGGAACGAACCCAGATATCAAGTTCTTCCTCCCGACGCTCAGAGACGGTGGCGAAGATGCGCTGGATACTCTCGGCCTGCTCCCGCGACATCGGGATCGGTGGACAGCAGTATCCACAATGCGTCGCACGCGAACCTGCCATGCTCCAGCGGTGCGCATCACAGTTCGGATGCATCTCGCGGTAACGCTCCTGGTCCGTGTCGTAGATGACGCGCTGTTCGTCTGTGAGGTACATCGTCCCCGGCCAGCTGCCGAGGTTGTCGATAACCGGTAGACCGCAACCACGGCATACCTCACCCGCGGCCGCTTGCTCGCGCGTGAGGTACATTCCCTTGTCGCGCCATTTCTGCCGCCTCGCTTCGTCGCGATGCGCGCGTGCCTCTTCCTTGAGTGCGTTGGCCCTGCGGCGCTTCTGCACTCGTTCAGCCTTCTGTTCCTCGGTGAGCGGCATACCAATCCTTCATCCCCAATGTCGGAGGCCTGCCGGAGAATGCCACCATGCCTCAGCTCTACACAAAGAATGGCCGTCGATTGCAACGAGACGGTAACAGGTTGTTTGCCGGATCGGGAACCTACCTGGGAACGATCCAGGGCCGGTGCGTCTTCGACACCTCCGGTCAGTACGCAGGAACGATCGACGGCGACCGCGTCGTGTACAGAACCATCGACTCTGCCCGCATCTCGAGTCCAACGATCGCCGGACCCCGAGTCGGGCTCGCCGTGGTGAACGCAGTTCCTGCTGCGATATTGCGCGACGAGCCTCCATTTCCGAACTGAAAGCTTCGACACGCCGCCCCTGACTTGATGTAGTGATTCTTTCACTCTACCGCTAGAGTGGGACTTATCACCGGCTGCGAGAGAGGAACCGTAATGGCGATTCACGCCCCCAAGACCCGCGAGGATCTCGCACGCCATCTGTCCCCGATGCGTCTCCAGGCGACCGTCTTCGAGCGTGCAGTCTCGGTAGGTGCTGCGGAAAGTCGCACATACTCCAAAGGTGCGCCGAAGTCTGCACCCAATATGACGCGCTGGTACCGCACCGTCGAGGTGATTCACGAGCAACTCATGCTGCTGCAGCTCGACTGGAAGCGCTCGGACCCGCAGAACCTGCCTTACTTTTCTCAGACCGACCTCAACCTCGGACTGATCACCAGTAGCGGCGACGAGTTCACCGGTATCGCCTGGGGCACGCCAAGTGCAAAGAACCCGAAGGGCTCGGCCTTCGCTCGCCGCGTCGACGAGAACGGCCAAATGGCCATGTTTGGCCAGCCCACCGACGACGGTGGCGAGATCGACGTCAGGTACCTTTGGATCCTGCTCTACAACGAGCGTGACGGTATGGTTTTTCTGGAGCTGTCCCGTCCGACCTCGATGGCCGGCAAGCAGATCGATAGCTGGTCGGAGCGGATTATCTTTCCCCCGTTCGACCTGGCGCGCGGTGCGTTCTCGTTCGAGGAAGACACTGAAGAAGACGAGGGCTTCGGCTTCACCGTCGCACGGCGCTAAGGCGCCGGGTTCCCCGCGATGACCACCACCTTCATTCCCGCACGCCTTGAGATGGCGCGCGCCATTCGACAGATGACCGCGACCGCGCTCGCCACGGAAGCGGGCACGACTGCGCCCTGGGTATCTCAAGCCGAGAACACCAAGAAGACGCCAAGTCCGGACCTTGTCCGTGAATTCGCGCGCGTCCTCAACTTCCCGGTCGACTTCTTCTATCGCCCAGTCAATGCTCTCCCGCCGTCGGACGCCTTCCACTTCCGGGCGACGTCGCGACTCGCCAAGAAGGACGAAGCGACAGCACGAAGCCTGTCAACACTGGCGATCGAACTGTCGGACTGGATTGAGGCGACGTATAGGGCACCGGCTCCCGAGGTTCCAGAGCTCCAGGATCTCCTCGACTCCGACGACTCACTGCCACCCGAGCAAGCTGCCGAGGCGCTGCGAGGCGCATGGGGCCTTGGCGTCGTGCCGATCAAGAACCTTCTGCAGCTTCTCGAATCCAAGGGCGCCAAGGTCTACTCGGCCGGAGGGCCGCTGCAAGCCATCGATGCTTTTTCGTTCCGGCACGGGGCGACGCCGGTGATCTTCCTGAACGTGCACAAGTCCGCCGAACGACTACGTTTCGACCTCGCCCACGAACTCGGGCACCTCGTCATGCACGGCGGGTCATTACACGTTGAGCCCGGCAAGGGAAAGGAGCAGGCAGCGAACGATTTTGCCAGTTCCTTCTTAATGCCACGCGCCGACGTCCTCGGCTCGATCCGTGGCAACCTGATGCTTGAGGACATCCTGATGCTCAAAAGGCGCTGGCGTGTGAGTGCAATGGCACTCAATCTCCGTGCGCATCGACTGGGCGTCATCTCAGACTGGACCTACAGCACACTGGCGAAGCAGCTCTCAATGGCTGGCTTCCGACGAAGCGAACCCTGCTCCGACCTGCTCGCCGAGAGCTCCAGCCTGCTAACACAGGTCATGAACGACATGCGTGGCCAGGGCGCCGGATTCGTCGAGATTGCGCGGGCGCTCGACGTGCGCGCACAGGACGTCCGGGATCTCATGCTCGGGCTTGTGACGTTCTCCCTCGAAGGGGATGCACAAAATCGGTCACGCAGCCAAGCGAACCTGCGGGCCATCTGACTGGACGTGCTGGACGCCGGGTACACCCATTGCCGCACCCTCCGAGTCAGCGATTCGCAGGAACGAATGTGAGCTTCTGCCCTAGCGCGTCGGCCAAGCGCAGAAGCGTTGCTGCGGTCGGGTTCCCAGCGCCGCGCTCGATACGGCTGATCTCAGCCTGCTGAATGCCCGTCAGCTCGGACAGTGCCGGCTGAGTAAGAGATCGGGCCTTACGCGCGGTCACGAGCATGGCACCGAGCTCGGCCCTCTCATTCACCTCGGCGGCGAATTCCGAAGACGCTGCCTCGTACACGCGCCGGGTGTCGTCGGACCATTCCGCCTTCGCGCGGTCCGCAAGTTCGGTGAAGTTCTTTGCCATTTCCGCTTCCTCTTCACCCACAAGTATGTGCCAAAACACATAGACGGTCAAGTGTTGTGTTGCCGCTTCCAGCGCTCGTGAATCTTGCGAACCTTCGCGATCTCGCGCTGCTGACGCTTCACTGACGGGTCGGTCTTCTTGTTGTAGCCGTGGTAGAGCAAAACGATCTTGTCGCCGTGGAACGTGCAGAACACACGGAGCAGCACGCTCCGATCCGCGCCCGCGTCATCTAGCGGATCAATGCCTGCGTTTACAAGGATGGCGCGAAGCGACTTCCGTACCCGGAACTCGTACAGCCCATCCCCCAGAGGTTTACCCCATTCACCTGAGCAGATGTCGATCCCATAGACCTGGAGAACATGCTCAACCGCCGCTACCAGGACGGCCTGCTCGTAGGCCGGTAGTGAGAACAGGAAACGCTCGAAGGCGTCGCCCTCGTACTCAACCGACCACACAGCCACGACTCGATCAACCTTTCCGGCGCACACGTGTCGCGCGCGCATTCCCAACGTACTTGAGAGACTGCGAAAACCTCGGGAGGTCAAAACCTGCTGGTCTGCGAAACTGGACATATGTCGGTTCCGGAACTGGATTCGAAATCACAACACTCCCTGGGACGCGACCCCGAGCATGGAACTCTGCGGGCCTTCGAGGTTCGGCGCAAGGGAGTCGACAATCAGGCGAAACTTTCGTGGCCGAC
>JANXTJ010000161.1 GCA_025352485.1 Salinibacterium sp. | reverse complement strand
ATCGACCCGGCCGCCGTGACGATCAACCAGACCGGCGCCACCGTCGAGGCCACCATCGCGGGCAGCGATCGTCGCTACCTGCTCACAGAGCCGCTCATCGACGACGGCCTGCTGGTCAGCGTCGCGATCCTCCGCTAGGGCAGCTAGGGCAGCTTAGGCAGTCGCGGCAGTTTGGTCGCCAGTAGCCAGCCGTCGAAGAGGCGGTCTAGTGGGCTGGCCGAGAAGGTGGCTGCCAGCGCTCGGAAATCGCTCGTTGTCGCGGTGCCGTGCCGGTAGGTGGCGGCCCAGTCGCGCAACAGGTCGAAGAACGGCCCGTCGCCGATCGTTGTTCGCAGGGCATGCAGGGTGAGCGCACCGCGCTTATAGACCCGGTCGTCGAACATCAGCGTGGCCCCGGGATCGCCGACGATGATGTCGAGGGGGCGGCCGCTGAGGTCGCGACGAAACTGGCGAGCAAGGCCATCCGCGGTCATCCCGCCGGCGTGTTCCGACCACAACCATTCGCTGTAGCAGGCGAAACCCTCGTTGAGCCAAATATCTTTCCAGCGCGTCAGCCCGACGCTGTTGCCGAACCACTGGTGGGCAAGTTCGTGGGCAACCAGGCGCTCAGAGCCCGCGTCACCGTCAGCATGATTTGAGCCAAAGATCGCCAGCCCCTGCGCTTCGAGGGGCATCTCGAGGATGTCGGGGGTGACGACGATCGTGTAGCCGTCGAACGGATAGGGCCCGAAGATCTCCTGAAAGAGGGCCATCATCTCCGGCAGCCGGCCAAAGTCGGCGAAGACGCGTTGCTCGATCAGCTTCGGGTAGGCGATGGTGCCGGGCACGCCATCCCAATCGTGGGCGACCGTGGCGTAGCGCCCGATCTGCACCGTGGCCAGGTAAGTGGCGGTCGGCTGCGTCTGCTCGAAGCGCCAGACCCCGTGGCCCGCCACGACCCGGTGCTGCGCCAGAACGCCATTGCACAGCACGGTGTAGGCCGCGTCTGTAGTGACCGTGATGCTGTAGCCGGCCTTGTCGGAGACCACGTCATTGCACGGGAACCAGGTGGATGCCCCCGAGGGCTGCGCCGCGACAATGACGCCATCGGCCAGCTCCTCCCAGCCGACGGGGCCCCAGCGACTGGATCGAGGGGTGGGTGCGCCCGCGTACTCGATCACGACGGTGAACGGGGCATCGGCGGGCAGCGGGCGCCCTGGCGTGACCGTGAGCTTGTGGGTGCTCTGGCTGAAGCGCGCGCCGCGCTGGCCCTCGATGCGCACTTTGTTCACGCGCAGGCGTGACAGATCGAGACTGAATCGCTCGAGAACCTGAGTGCTCGTCGCCAGAATGGTGGCAACGCCCTCAAGCCGGTTCGTCACGGGTCGGTAGCGCAGGTCGAGGGTGTAGTGCTCGACCCTGTACCCGCCGTTTCCGTTGGTCGCGAGATACGGGTCACCGCCGGTGGCGGCACCGACTGATCGGCCGGACATCAGGAGGTCTTCGCGTGATAGTCCGCGAATGTCACTTCGCGCCACGGCCCGATGGGATTACCGCTGAAGCGGCTTCCGGTGGGAACCAACTCACCGCGCATCACGAGCGACGCCGGGCCGACGGTGCCGTGCTCGCCAATGCGGGCGGCGGGCAGGATGACGCTGTGCGGCCCGAGGGTCGCGCCGGCATCGAGTGTCACCGAGTCCATGCTCATGATTCGATCATGAAAAAGGTGGGTTTGCACGACGCAGCCCCTGTTAACGGTCGAGCCGTCGCCCAATCGGGCGAGGTCGGCTTCCGGCAGCCAATAGGTGTTGCACCAGACGCCTCGGCCGATGCTGGCCCCGAGGGAGCGCAACCAGATGTTGAGGGCCGGGGTTCCGACCGCGGATTGGGCGAACCATGGGGCTGCCAGCATCTCGACAAAGGTGTCGGCCACTTCGCTGCGCCAGACGAAGGACGACCACAGCGGATGCTCGCCAGCCCTGATGCGCCCGACAAAGGCCCACTTCGCCGCCGTGGTTATCGCGGCGGCGGCGGCGCCAGCCGCGAGCAGCACTATTCCGCTGGTGAGTACCGTCAGCGGCAGCCCCCAGGCCTCAATAAGACCGGCGAATGCCAGCAGCGCTCCGAGGCCGAGAGCGCAGGTGACGATCACGGGGATGACACGGCAGAGCTCCCAGAGCGCTCGGGCGACCCGCAGGCCCGGATGCGGCCGGAAGGTGCGCGAATCGTCGACCGCCGCGACCGTGCGCCGCAGCCGCACGGCGGGTGAGCCCAGCCACGACGAACCGGCCTTCGACTTACGGGGGGCTGCCGACAGCACGGCGACCAAGCCATCCTTGGGAACGGAATGGCCGAGGGCTGCCATCCCCGAGTTGCCGATGAAAGCGCGCTTGCCGATCTCCACGTGACCGATGCGCAGCCAGCCGCCGCCGAGCTCGTAAGAGCCAATCATCGTGTCGTCGGCGAGGAAAGCGCCGTCGCGGATCGTGGTCATCGCCGGGAGCAGAAGCACCGTAGAGGCCTCCACGCCGCGCCCGACCCGGGCCCCGAGCATCCGCAACCAGATGGGGGTGAACAGACTCGAATACAGCGGGAACAGGAATGTGCGCGAGAGGTCGAGCAGGCGCTCTGTGCTCCACACCTGCCAGCCGATTCGGCTGCGAACGGCATGCGTGCCCTCGACCATCCCCCGCGAGAGCAGGCGAATGACGGCAACGACGAGCGCGGAAAAAACCAGCCCGGCCAGCAGAGTTGCCGGGGCGACGACCGCGAAGGCGCGCAGGGTGGCATCGGCTAGCGATGGCGCATTCTGCATTGCAGCAGCGATGACGGCGGCCCCCGCGGCCAGAGCGATGAACGGCAACAGCGATAACCCCAGCGATGACGCCCCGAAGGCCGCCACCCAGCGACGACCGCGCGGTGGGCGCGCCTCCGGCCACCAGCCGCGACGACGCCCCTCGCGCTGAGCCGGAGAACCCGCCCAGAGTTGACCGGCCGGGACTCGCCCGAAGACGGCGGAACCGGCGGCGATTTCGGCATGTTTGCCGATCCGCGTTCCGGGCAGCAGGGTGCTGCGCGCGCCGACCGAGCTGTGCGCGCCGATCCGGATGGCGCCGACGCGCAGCACGTCACCGTCGATCCAGTAGCCGGAGAGATCCACCTCGGGTTCGATCGATGCGCCGAAACCGATCGTCAGCATCCCGGTCACGGGCGGCAGCGAGTGCAGGTCGACGTCGCGGGCGACCTTCGCGCCGAGCGCCCGCGCGTAGTAGGTAATCCACGGTGCTCCGGCCAGGCTGACCGCACCGACCAGGTGGGCGGCCTGCTCCGCGAGCCAGAGCCGAAGATGCACGGAGCCGCCGCGTGGATAGTCGCCGGCCCGCAATCCGGTCAGCAGCAGGCGGGCG
>JANXTJ010000304.1 GCA_025352485.1 Salinibacterium sp. | reverse complement strand
GGTTGCCCATTTGGAGTGGCCTGACATGCTCAACATTCTAGCCAGCGCCCGGATGCCGCCTGCCGTCAGCCCCGCGCGGTGCGTTAGGTCAGTCGCGCATCCGCACGCCGGACGAGCTCAGCTCGAGCTGTGCGAGCTGCTTCATGACGGCTTCGTCGCCGCGACGCCAGGCCGCCATCGGCTCGGCATCGACGCGAGTCAGCGCCGAAATCTTTTGGGTGGCGAGCGCGCGCAGGGCGAGCAGGTCAATACCGGCACCGGTATTGACTATCGCCTGCGCCCGACCGGCACGCCGGGCGAACCGGATGCGCGGCAACAGCCAGAGCAGCAGGATCGTCAGGATGGGCACTACTGCAATCCCGATGCCGAGCCCGGTCGCGAGCTGAAATACCGCCACCTGCTGACTCTGGCCGGCGGACTCCAGCGCGGCCCCGGCAGCACTGGCGCCGTCAAACGGGCTGCGAATTCCGCCGCCGATCAGGGGGACGCCGCCGAGAGTGGACCCCACCTCGGTCATCGTCTTCCTAAAGCCCGCACCGGCATCCTCCATCTGCTTGCCGAAATCAGACAGATTTTCGACGAGCTGGAAGACCATGATCCCCAGCCACACCCAGGCGCCAATCGCGACGAGGGCGAAGATATCCGCGACGATCTGGCGGGTCCGGCGCGGGGCGAAGTCGGAATACAGTTTCATGGCTTCACTATCGCGCAGCCGCCGCGCAACTCGCTAGGACGCGGCGATCTTCTTCAGGAAGTACTCGTGGAAACGGGTATCCCCGGTCATCTCCGGGTGAAACGACGTGCCCAACAGGTTGCCCTGCTCGACCGCAACGACCCTGCCGTCGGCCAGCCGGGCCAGCGCTGTCGCCTTCTGACCCACCGATTCGACAACCGGCGCGCGAATGAACACCGCGTGCACGGGCGGCTGCCCCAGCACCGGGATGTCGAGGTCGGTCTCGAAAGAATCCCGCTGCGACCCAAACGCGTTGCGCCGCACCACGACGTCAAGCCCGCCGAGGTTTTGCTGGCCGTCGATAGAGTCAAGGATCGTGTCTGCGATCATGATGAGGCCAGCGCAGGTGCCGTAAACCGGCAGACCCGAACTGATTGCTGCCTTCAGCGGGTCGGCCATGCCGAACAGCCGGCTGAGCTTGTCCAGCACACTCGACTCGCCGCCGGGAATCACCAGCCCGGACACGGACGCAAGTTCTTCCGGGCGCTTCACCGGCACGGCATCCGCCCCCAGCTGGCGGAGCACGGCGATATGTTCGCGAAAATCGCCCTGGAGGGCGAGGACGCCTACCCTGCCGTTACCAGCCACGCTCGGAGAGCCGGTGCGGCGCCGGGAGGTCAGACACGTTGATGCCGACCATCGCTTCGCCGAGGCCACGGGAGGCTTCCGCGATGATCGCGGCGTCCTCATAAAATGTGGTGGCCTTGACGATGGCCGCGGCGCGCTTGGCCGGGTCACCAGACTTGAACACGCCGGAGCCGACGAAAACGCCATCTGCTCCGAGCTGCATCATGAGTGCGGCATCCGCGGGGGTTGCAACGCCCCCGGCGGTGAACAGGACGACAGGAAGCTTGCCTGCCGCGGCAACCTCGCGCACCAGGTCATAGGGCGCTTGCAGCTCTTTGGCGGCGACGTACAGCTCGTCTTTCGACATGCCAGCAAGGGCCCTGATCTCGCCGAGGATCGTGCGGATGTGCTTGGTCGCCTCGGAGACATCTCCGGTGCCGGCCTCGCCCTTCGAGCGGATCATTGCCGCGCCCTCATTGATGCGACGAAGCGCCTCGCCGAGGTTTGTTGCGCCGCAGACGAACGGCACGGAGAAGTTCCACTTGTCGATGTGGTTGATGTAGTCGGCAGGCGACAGCACCTCGGACTCGTCGATGTAGTCGACCTTGAGGGCCTCGAGCACCTGCGCTTCGACGAAGTGCCCGATGCGGGCCTTCGCCATCACGGGGATGGAGACTGCTGCGATGATCCCGTCGATGAGGTCGGGGTCGCTCATGCGGGCAACCCCACCCTGCGAGCGGATGTCGGCGGGAACGCGCTCGAGGGCCATGACCGCGACGGCCCCAGCATCCTCGGCGATCTTCGCCTGGTCGGCGTTCACGACGTCCATGATGACGCCGCCCTTAAGCATCTCTGCGAGACCGCGCTTGACCCGGCTCGTGCCCTGCTGTTCGTTCGTTTCCGTGCTCATGTTACCCAATTCTACGTTGTGGATCTCAGCTGATCCCGGGGCCAATATGTGTTTGGTGGTTAGTGCTCAGTGGCTGCTCGGCCAGGCATTCGCGATCTCCTCGCGCACCTCGCCCAGCAGGCGCGGAATCGCTTTGGTGCCAGCGATGATCGGGAAAAAATTCGCGTCGAGCTCCCACCGCGGCACGATGTGCTGGTGCAGATGCTCCGCGATCCCTGCCCCGGCGATGCGGCCCTGATTCATGCCGATGTTGAAGCCATGGCATTTCGCCGTCGCCTTCAACACCCGCATTGCAACCTGGGTCAGGCTAGCGATTTCCGCCGTCTCCGCGCTGCTGGCCTCGTCATACGTTGCAACATGGCGGTACGGGCAGACCAGCAGGTGGCCGCTGTTATAGGGGTAAAGGTTCAGCAGCACAAAAGCATGCTCACCGCGGGCGACGATAAGAGCCTGCTCGTCCGACAGGGTGGGGG
>JANXTJ010000128.1 GCA_025352485.1 Salinibacterium sp. | reverse complement strand
CCGCGGATGCCGGGAACGATCACGTTGACGAAGCGCTGCCAGCCGTTGGTCCCATCGAGCTCCGCCGCCTCGATCTGTTCGGTCGGCACCCCCTTGATGGCCGCGGACAGCACGACCATTGCGAATCCGGTCTGCACCCAGATGAGCACGACGATGAGGAAGAAGGTATTCCACGGCGAATTTTGTAGCCATTGCACGGGTGCGCCGCCGAAGCTCACCACGATCTGGTTGAGAAGACCGATCTGCGGCTGGTCGACCGGTTTGGCATCGTAGACGAAGCGCCAGATGATGCTCGCCCCGACGAAGGAAATGGCCATCGGCATGAAGACGAGAACCTTAAAAATCTTCTCGCCGCGTGACTTGTCGATGAACATGGCATAGGCGAGGCCGAAGATCGTCGACACCGTGGGCACGATGAGCACCCAGATGATGGTGTTTCCGACCGTGATCAGCCCCGTCTTCTGGGTGAAGATCCAGACAAAATTTTCTATGCCGACGAAACCGCGACCGCGGTTATCGAGGAAGGCCGCAATGAATGTGCTCACCGAGGGGTACACCAGCCCGATGCCCAGCAGCACGATGGCGGGGCTTAGGAATCCAATGAGCTGGAACAGGTAGCCGGCGCCCTGCTTGGCGCGGTAGTCGAGGAGGAAGAAAATGCCGCCGAGGACCGCGGCGACGGCGGCGGCCCAGCCCACCGATCCGAGGGCGAGGAAGATCGCGGTGGGGGCGAGCACGCACACCGCCAACCGAATGACGGTGTAGAGCCGACCGGAGCGCGGCGCGATCTCGATGAAAAAAATCACGATGGCCACGACCGTGAGGAAGGCGGCAATCACGAGCGGGATCTGCGCCAGGGACGGTAGCCCGGCGATCCATTGCAGGAAGCCTGCCATGGGGGTTCCTTTCGAGTACGACGATGGACTCAAGAGCCGCCTGAGCGGTCATTGCGAGTGGGAGGGGGCGGGGGCCGGCGGAAGAAAATTGCCGCCGACCCCCGGTGCTACCGGTGCACGCTGCTGCCGATTCTAGCTAGCCGGCCAGGATGCTTCGATTGTCGAAAGAACCTCGTCCGTCGACTTGCCGTTGATCCAGTCGACCATTCCCGTCCAGAACGAACCGGCCCCGACGACGCCTGGCATGGTGTCAGACCCGTCAAACCGGAAGATGGTCTTGGGGTCCTGGAGGGTCTTGATCGCTTCCTGCAGGATGGGGCTAGACGCATTCGCCGGGTCGAGACCCTTGTTGGCCGAGATCACACCACCGAGCTTGACGCGACTGTTTGCCCAGTCGGCGCTGGAGAGGTACTCCTGCACCTTGATGGTGTCGGCGTCGTTCGAGAAGGCGGCGACAATCTCGCCACCACCTGTGACGGCGGGGGCGCCGGCTGTCATACCCGGGAGGATAAAGGCCCAGATCTGCTTATCGGGACCGACCGTGGCGTTTCCGTTGGCGGGGTCCTGAACGAACCCGTCATAGAACGACGCCTGGTGATGCAGGGCACACGTCCCGTTGCCCAGCGCGCGCGCCGGGCTGCCAAACGGAGTGCTGTTGATCGACTTGACGTCGCCGAATCCCGCGTTGACGTATGCCGGGTTCTTGAGGATCTCGCCGACGGAGTCGAAGGCCTTCTTCACGGCAGGGTCTGTGAACGGAATCTGGTGCTTGACCCACTTGTCGTAGGTCTCCGGCCCGGCCTGGCGCAGCAGGAGGTCTTCCACCCAGTCGGTTCCCGGCCATCCGGATGCGGCATCAGAGCCGAAGCCCGCACACCACGGCGCCGTGCCGGTCTTCTGCTGGATGGTCTTGGTTAGGTCGAGTAGCTCTTGCCACGTGGTGGGAACCGAAACGCCCCACTCCTTAAACTTTGCCGGTGAGTACCATACGAAGCCTTTGACGCTCGCCATGAGCGGGGCGCCGTACAGCGTGCCGCCGACCGTCGCGTAACCAGCCCAGTCTTTCGACCAGTTGTCGGAGACGTTCTTGGCCACACCGGTCGGGGCAGGCTGGATGTAGCCACGGGTAGCGAGGTCGGCCATCAACCCCGGCTGCGGGAAGATCGCGAGGTCAGGAGCGTTGCCGCCCTGAGCGCGGACGCCAATCTGGGCCTCGAACTCCTTCGATCCCTCGTATTGGATCTTGATGTTGTTGGCCTTCTCCCAGCCCGCCCAGGACTGCTCGAGAAGTTTTGCCTCGGTGTCCTGGATCGTGCCGTAGATCGTCACGACCCCATCGGCCTTTCCCGCGTTACCGGGGCCTTTTGCGCTTCCGGTGCTGGCCGAGCAGCCAGCAAGCGCGAGGCCAGCGGCAACGAATACTGCAAGTGGAGCGGTGAAACGGCGGTGCACGATGAAACTCATACTTCCTCCTCTTCGAGGTCGTCCGGCGCGCCGGTGCAGCGCGCGCGGCTGGGAATTGCAGGTGGCACCGGACCACATGCGGAACCGGTTCCACATCACAAGCTAGGGCAACGCTTCAGCCAATGCAAGCGCTTGGCATACCCGGCCAGCTAACAATCTCGCCACGGTCGGCGTGTGGGTGGGAGCGCTCCCTCGGCAAATTGTGGAACGGGTTCCATGCTCGCTAGGCTGTCGAGCGTCCGGTGAGCGCGGAAGGGAGCATCGTGAGCGCACTTAGCGATGTTGCCCGTGCGGCACAGGTGTCGAAGGCCACAGCATCCCGCGCCCTGAGCGGCAATGGCTACGTGTCTGAGGAGACCAGGGATCGGGTGGTCTCCGCCGCCGCCGCCCTCGGCTACGTCGTCTCGTCGAATGCCTCCAGCCTGGTCACCGGGCACACCCGAAACGTTGGTGTGGTGATCCCGCACATCAACCGTTGGTATTTCGGTGAGGTGCTCGAAGGCATCGAATCGGCGCTCATCGCCGGCGGTTACGACCTGACCCTGTACCGGCTCAGTGCGGATTCCGTGGAACGTCGCCGCGTCTTCGAATACTTTTTGGTGCGCAAGCGCGTGGATGCCGTCATCGCCGTGGGGATCGAACTCACCCACCACGAGGTGCACATGCTGCATTCCCTCGACAAACCGATCGTCGGCATCGGCGGGGCGATTGAGGGCATTGCCACGCTGAGCATCGACGACGTCGCCGCGGCCGCACTCGTCACCAATCACCTCATCAGCCTCGGCCACAGCCGGATCATGCACTTCGGCGGCGATCAGGATGAAGAGATGGACTTCCGCGTGCACTCGGCCCGCCTCGCCGGTTTCCGCGCGGCCATGATCGCCGCCGGCCTCGACGGCGGTGAGGCCGCTTTCCGCGCCACCGCCCTGTCAGTGCAGGGCGGCTACGCGGTGGGGCTTTCGGTGCTGGCCGACCCGCGTTCGCGACCCACCGCCGTCTTTGCGGGGTCCGACGAGCTTGCCATCGGCACGATTGTCGCGGCCCGCCAGCTGGGCATTCAGGTGCCAGCCCAGTTATCGGTGGTCGGGATCGACGGCCACGACCTCGCCGACATGTTCGGTCTCACGACCTTGGCGCAGCATCCCAAGGCTCAGGGCACGCACGCGGTCGGTCTGGTTTTGAACGAACTCATCGGCCCGTCGACCGTGCAAGACCGCGTCTGGCGGCCCTATCCGGTACGCCTCGAGGTACGTTCGAGCACAACTGCGCCGCCCGCCTAAGCAGGGTCGTTGCCGCGAGGTTCTATCCGGTGCGACGGTGCCGCGCGACCGGATTGAGCCCGACCACGGTCAGCTTGCGGGCACGGGTTATACAGCAAGGAGCCATGTCAACACGATCTGTTGCCGCACGGCGCGAAAAAGTTCTACTCTGCGTGGTCGTGGGTAACCACAACCGCCGGGCTACTCCCGTAGACGGCCGCCCTGAGGGACCTGATCCCCACAGGGCTGCCGAGGCGGCACCGGGCGGGGCACACGAGTGATTACCGTGTGCCCCGCTTTCTCCCGTTAAGGGCAGAAAGGCGCCGCCCCTCTCGGGGCGACGCCTTCGTGTGAATCGAACTACTTGAGGGTGACGGTGGCACCGGCCTCTTCGAGCTGAGCCTTGGCCTTCTCTGCAGCTTCCTTGGTCGCGCCTTCGAGCACAACGCCGGGAGCGTTGTCAACGAGAGCCTTCGCCTCGCCGAGGCCGAGGCTGGTGAGGGTGCGCACCTCCTTGATGACCTGGATCTTCTTCTCGCCAGCCGCCTCGAGAACGACGTCAAAGGAATCCTTCTCCTCGACCTCTTCGGCAGCAGCGGCAGCTCCGCCACCGGCGGCCGCAACGGCGACCGGAGCGGCGGCGGTGACCTCGAAGGTCTCCTCAAACTTCTTGACGAACTCGCTCAGCTCAATGAGCGTGAGCTCCTTGAACGCCTCGATCAGCTGGTCACTGGTCAGCTTTGCCATGATTTTCTCCTAAGTGTTATTTCTTCCGCGCTTCTGAAAAGCGCAGCTTGTGGTTGTTGGCCGAGTTAGAGCTCGGACGCCTGCTTCTCGCGCAGCGCCTCGACCGTGCGAACGGCCTTGGCGAGCGGAGCGTTGAACAAGTACGCGGCACCGAACAGCGAGGCCTTGGCGGCTCCGGCAAACTTCGCGAGGAGCACCTCCCTGGACTCAAGATCGGCAAGCTTACTGACCTCTTCAGCCGTGATCGGGTTACCGTCAAAGTAACCGTTCTTCACAACCAGCAGAGGGTTTGCCTTGGCAAAGTCACGCAGGCTCTTCGCGACGGCGACAGTGTCACCGTGCACAAAAGCGATGGCGGATGGGCCAACAAGGTCATCGTCGAAAGACGTGATCCCTGCCGCGTTCGCCGCAATCTTCGTCAGCGTGTTCTTCACCACGGCGTATGTTGCGTGCTCACTGATTGACTGCCGCAGCGACTTGAGCTGGGCAACGGTGAGTCCGCGATACTCGGTCAGCAGGACAGCGTTCGAGGTGCGGAACTTTTCCGTCATCTCGGCGACTGATGCTTCCTTGTTCGCCATGGTGCTCCCTAATGTTTTCGTTATTCCGTGTGCCGGAACCGCGATATTAAACAAAAATTGCCCCAGCGCAAGCGCACGGGGCAGGAGCACGGCCAGAGGCCACGAAACTACATCACACACCTGCGCGGGAATTGTTCACTCGGTGATCCCTCACGGGAAAACCGAAACCTGCGGTCTTTGGCTTCCCACAGGATACGTGAGCGAAGCCGCCCCGCGCAAACCGACCGACCGGCGCTCAGTCGGTGAGCGGCGGCTTCTTCGGTGCGACCGCCTTGGCTGGCGTCGCCGGCTTCTTCGGTGCGGTCGCGTTTGTCGCGGTGACCGGCTTCTTCGGCACCGCGGGCTTCGCTGGCACGGCGGGCTTCGCTGGCACGGCGGGTTTCGCTGGGCCGGCGGGTTTCGCTGGCACCACAGTCTTGGCTGCTGCAGCGGGCTTCTTCGGCACGGCGGGCTTCGCCGACACGGTCTTGGTTGTCGCGGGCTTCGCCGGGGCGACCGGGGTGGTCACGGGCACCTTGGTCACGACCGGCGGCTTCTGTGTCGCGGCCGGCTTTGCGGCTGTGGCCGGCTTCTTCGGCAACGCGACCGGCGGGGTCGGGGTTGGGTGCTTTGGCGGCGACTTTCGAGCAACGACCACGCTTCGGGCGGGGGCTGGTGCTGTGGCTGGGGCGGGGATACGGGAAGTGGCCGGAGGCACCGGAGGCGCCACGACCGCGGCTGCCGGCGTTGGTGCCGGCACCGCTAAGGCGTCAGCATCGTCGACGGTCCGACGCGATCGGCGACCTCCCAAGACGACAATGGCGACGACCATCAGAACCGCGATCACGATCACGATCGTCGAATTGACGGCCCCCATGTTTGCGTCGGCGGAAACAACCTCTGGTTTCGCCAACTCGGCCCGAAGCTGAATCTGATACTTCGCGAGCGTTGTCTCAGCGTTCAC
Organism: Salinibacterium sp.; assembly: GCA_025352485.1. Taxonomy (GTDB): domain Bacteria; phylum Actinomycetota; class Actinomycetes; order Actinomycetales; family Microbacteriaceae; genus Rhodoglobus. The sequence goes on along the minus strand of JANXTJ010000128.1, from coordinate 9,529 downwards.
GCCAGAATCTCCCTGCACCAACGGCACGAGGGCGTCCTTCGTCAGTGTGAACCACGCCGCATGGGCCGGGTCGTGCACCAGAGCTGCCGCGGCGGGGATGCCGATGAAAGCAGCCCCGAGAGAGGCCGTGCCAGCGAAGTCGGCAAGTTCGGGCTCGTCGCTGGCCGGGTTGATCCAAATCGTCGCGACCCCGACCGGCTTATCGGCGATCGTGATGGTCGTCATCCACTCGTTGGTGCGCTTGATCGGGGTCGCCCCCGTCGCGCCGGCGAGAAAATCAGCCCGCCAGACAAAGACCCGATCGAGTTCACCGACCTTGGTGTCTGCGCCGAAGTTCAACCCGCGCACGCTCGCCCCTGGCCCAAACAGGTCCTTGAGACGCAGCATAAGGCCGTTCGGATCGGCCGCGTAGGCCGAGACGACAGCGGGCACGGAACCTTCGCTTGCGGCAGCGGAGCTCGCGGTGAGCGGCAGACCCACGAACGCCCCGACCGCGAACGCGAGCACGACGCCGCGGAAGGCGACGCGGCCATATCGAGCGGTCTGGGTTGCCACTGCCCAATTCTGCCATTTCCCGCCACGCCGTGGTCGGTTGGTGTTTAGCCCAGCGCCAACAACAACTAGGCGATTTCGCCGACAGGGAGCGAGACCCGGAACACGGTGTGGCCGGGCGCGCTCTGAACCTCTGCGCTGCCTCCGTGCGCCTCGACCACGGCGGTCACGATCGCCAGCCCCAGACCGGTGCTGCCAAAGGCTCGCGACCGCGAACCATCACCGCGCACAAACCGCTCGAAGATCGTCGGCACGAGGGCAGCATCGACACCGGGGCCGTTGTCGCTGACCTCGATGATGACCCGCTCCCCTGCCGGCCGCAATGCCGCTCTGACTGTCGTGCCCGCCGGGGTGTGGGCGCTCGCGTTGGTGAGAAGGTTGGCGAAAACCTGATGCAGGCGAGCCTGATCTCCGTGCACCCGTACGGGCTCTTCGGGCAGATCGAGCTCCCAGACATGATCGGCGCCCACCGCCCGCGCATCGCTCACGGTGTCAATGAGAAGAAGGGTGAGGTCAACGGTGGCACCGTCGATGGTGTTGCCCTCGTCGAGCCGGGCCAGCAGCAGGAGGTCTTCGACCAGGGCCGTCATGCGCACAGACTCGCTCTCCACACGGCTAATCGCGTGCACGACATCCGGGGGGAGGTCATGCCCGCCGCGCCGGGTCAACTCTGCGTACCCGCGAATGGAGGCCAGCGGCGTGCGTAACTCGTGGCTCGCATCCGCCACAAAGGTGCGCACCTTCTTCTCGCTGGCTTCCCGCGCACTGAGCGCTGATGCCACGTGCTCGATCATCCGGTTGAACGCGGCGCCGACCGTGCCCACCTCGGTTGCGGGGTCGGCATCGGCGGCGGGCACCCGCACCGCGAGCGCGACCTCGCCGCGGTCGAGAGGAAGCTCCGACACGTGAGTCGCGCTGGCTGCCACGCGCGCGAGCGGCCGCAGGGCGAGCCGCACCACGAAGGTTCCGGCAACTGCCGCGGCGATCACCCCGGCAAGCCCAATGCCGGCAATGAGCAGGGTGAGTTGAAACACCGTGGCCTGCACGTCACTCATCGGCAGTCCGATGAGCAGCCGTTGTCCATCTTTCGCGTCATGAACGTTGATGCGGTACGAGCCCAGATCACCGCCGAGATCGACCGTCCGGTGCTGGCCGTCGATCGGGATGCTCGCCAGATGCTGCAATTGCGCCGGGTCGAGCGTGAGTTGTTGACCCTTCTCATTGAGCACAGCCGCGGTGACGAGCCCTTCGCTGTTGAGAAGGCCGACGAGCGTGCCGGTGCGCTGTCCGGGCACGGCCACCAGGTCAGACACCGGCGGGCGGCCGTAGTTCGCCCCGCCGTGCTGGCCGTCGAAGGCATTTTGCGACCGTCCGATCGTGGCGTTGAGCTGACTGTCGAGGCGACCGACGAGAAAGCCTTGGAGGGCGAGCACGCTCACCACGCCGATCATGATGGTGACGGCGGCGAGCAGTGCGACGATTCCGAGAACGAGTCGGTTGCGCAGCGTCATCCGGGAACGCCTCACGAGACGGGCTTGAGCACGTAGCCGAACCCACGCACCGTGTGAATCATCGGCTCGCCAAGGGTGTCGATCTTCTTTCGAAGGTAGGAGATATAGATCTCCACGACGCTCGACCTGCCGCCGAAGTCGTAACTCCAGACCCTGTCGAGAATCTGCGCCTTGCTCAAAACCCGGCGAGGGTTGCGCATCAGGAAACGCAGCAGCTCGAACTCTGTCGCGGTGAGTTCGACCGCTCGACCACCGCGACTCACCTCGTAGCTGTCTTCGTCGAGCACGAGGTCGCCGACCTCAAGGCGGGCGTCCTCCGTCGCCGTGACGGCCAAATGAGAGCGCCGGATCAGCGCACGAAGTCGGGCGACGAGCTCCTCCAGGCTGAACGGCTTCGTGACGTAATCGTCGCCACCGACGGTGAGGCCGGCGACACGGTCATCCACGGAATCCTTGGCCGTCAGAAACAGGATGGGGGTATGGATGCCGTCGGCACGCAGCCGCGACAACACCGTGAGGCCGTCGATGTCGGGCAGCATCACGTCGAGCACGACGACGTCAGGGCGGAACTCCCGAATGGTGGCCAGCGCGTGCTGTCCATCGGCGGCCAGCTTCACGTCCCACCCCTCGTAGCGCAGGGCCATCGAGAGCAGGTCGGTGAGCGAATCCTCGTCGTCGACCACGACGGCCCGGATCGGGCTGCCGTCGGCACGGGTGAGCCGGGGCTGTGCCTTAAATGCCGGTACGTGATGCGAGGTGCTCATGCTTCTAGTATTCGGAGTTTGCTATGAGCCTGCTGTGCGCATAGTTAACGGCGGGCTGCCAGTTTGGCCATAGCTCTCCCATAGCTGGCGGTGGCTGAATTCCACTGCATCCCGTCCGGTCCGCTCAAGGAGCATCATGTTTGGCACGTACTTACTCAGAGAACTCACCAACCGTCGGAAGCAGACGGCGATTATCGCGATCGGGATGGCCCTTGCTATCGCGCTCGTCATCATCGTCAATGCGGTCTCCGGCGGCGTACGCGATGCCCAGGCCAGCGTCCTGGCATCGGTCTACGGCGTCGGCACCGACATCACGGTCAGCCAAGCGGCCCAGCCGCCCGCTGCGGGGACGGGCGGTCGCCCCGCGTTCAACGTCGGTGCAGGGGATGGTGCGACCGCGGGCGGGGCGAGGGTCATCAACCAGACCCGGCTGGTCGCGACGCGCGGCACCGCGACCTTCGACTCAACTGCGCTCGCGACCGCCAACTCGGTCAGCAACGTGAAGGCAACAACGGCGACCCTGTCACTGGAGAACACGACCTTCAACGGCACCCTGCCTGGCGGCGCAAAAACCGGCAGCTCCGGCGGACAGGGCGGCGCTGGCCAGGGCACAGCACCTACCGGCGGCTCCGACGGCGCCGGTGGCAGTTCGTTCAAGGTCGACTCGTTCTCGGTCGAAGGAATTGACCCGGCCGGCGCTGCCGTCGGGCCGCTCACCGCCGTGACGCTGAGCGCGGGGCGCACCTTCACGTCGGCCGATGTCGGCAAGGACGTCGTCGTGCTCGACAGCAGCTATGCCACCGCGGCATCCCTCGCGGTAGACGGCACCATCTCGATCGGTGGCACCGACTTCACGATCATCGGTCTCGTTTCCTCCAGCTCTTCCGCGTCAGCTACCGCGGCCAACGCCTATATTCCGCTGGATGTCGCGCAAACCGTCTCGAATCTGCCCGGAGTCATCTCTAACGTCTATGTGCAGGCAAACTCCTCGGCCAACATCGCGCAAATTCAGGCCGACCTTAAGAAGTCGCTACCGAACGCGACGGTTAATACTCAGGCCGATCTCGCCTCCAGCGTGTCTGGCTCACTCGGCACGGCGTCGAGCCTGGTCTCCAGCCTCGGCACCTGGCTGTCGATAATCGTGTTGGCCGCTGCCTTCTTGCTCGCCATTCTCTTCACGATCTCTGGTGTGACCCGCCGCACGCGCGAATTCGGCACCCTCAAGGCGATCGGCTGGAGAAACTCGATGATCGTGCGTCAGGTCGCCGGTGAGAGCTTCGTTCAGGGCCTCATCGGCGGGGTCATCGGCGTCGTCGTCGGGCTCGTGGGCATTGTTGCGGTAAATCTGGCGGCGCCCACCCTCACGGCGAGCGCCGTCGCGACTCGGGCCGCTGGCCCGGGTGGAGCCGGAGGTTCCGGAGCTGGCGGCGGCCGCGGTTTTGGCCAGCATGCCGCGGCGGCGACCACCAACATCGTGCTGCACGCGCCGGTGACGGCGACCATCATTGTCATCGCTGTGGGGCTCGCCATGCTCGGCGGGCTGCTCGCCGGTGCGATCGGCGGTTGGCGCGCAGCGCGCCTTCGCCCGGCCGAAGCGCTTCGTAGCGTTGCCTAAATTGCCCACCACCAGACCCAAGGAAACAGTCATGTACGAACTGAAGAACGTCACGAAGACCTACCGGCAGGCCAAGCGCACGGTGACGGCGCTAAATAACGTCACGCTGTCGATCCCCAATGGCCAGATGCTCGCCATTCAGTGGCCAACCGGCGGCGGCAAGTCCACGCTGCTACAGATGCTCGGAGCGCTAGAGCGGCCGAGCAGCGGTTCGGTTGCGCTCGGCGACGATGTGCTCTCCAGCATGCGAGATTCGAAGCTGGCGGTCATCCGGGCGCAAGAAATCGGCTTCGTGTTTCAGGGCTTCAACCTGATTCCGACCCTGACCGCGCAGGAAAACGTCGAGACGGCATTGGCACCGCTCGGCCTCTCGACCGCCGAGCGCCGGTCGCGGGCCGCGCAGGCGCTGGCAGATGTCGGGCTCGCTGACCGCGCGACCCACCGGCCGGCGGAGCTCTCCGGTGGCCAACAGCAGCGGGTAGCCATCGCTCGGGCCCTCGTCAAGAACCCCGACGTGCTGCTGGCTGACGAACCGACCGGAAACCTCGACGAGGAAACCCGCGACGACATCATGGGCCTGCTCGAGGGCCTGTGGCGCGACAAGGGCCTTACCCTCATCGTCGTCACGCACGACTCGGCGGTGGCCAAGCGCGCCCAGCGCCGCATCCATATCAAGCAGGGCATGGTCACCGAGAAGTCCTGAATCATGCGCGTCACCGGTCCGGCGTCGTCATCACGCGCGACAATGGACCGGTGACCATGCAGCCAGAGCTCGACCTGTGGGAACGGCCAGCTCCCGACCACACCCAGCGCGTGGTCGCGCATTCCGAAAATAGGGTCGCCTGGCTAAGCGCCCGCAGCAGCGGAGTTACGGCCACCGACGTGGCGCGGCTCTCGAGCCTGAACGCCGTTCGCCGCGTCGCCGAAGACAAGATGCACGGCACCGGATTCGGCGGCAACGCCTTCACCGACCACGGCCTTGCCCGCGAACCGGAGATCGCGAAGTGGGTGCGTGCTCGCCACGGAATTCTGCCCAGCTCGGCGCTCTATCACGCGTACGAGGAGCCGGCCCATCTCGCCACCCCCGACGGTGTCGCCGTCATCGATGGGTCGGTCGTGCTGAGCGAAATCAAGACGACGGGGCGGGTCTGGCGCAGCATCCCGCGCTCCTATCTTCGGCAGGTCTGGTGGCAACAGTATGTGCTGGGTGCCGACCGCACTCTCGTCGTCTGGGAGCAGCACGACGATTTCGTGCCCGTCAGGGGCGATCCGCAGAGCCGTTGGGTCGAACGCGATGACAACGAGATTCACGCCCTAGTGGGGCTGGCCAACCGCCTACTCGCCATCATGCGGGCAGAGCTGCCCGCTTAGTCTGTCGTCGCGCCTCTGACTGCCGTTTTCGAGAATCGCGGATGCCGCGTGCCGCCAGCACCGCGCCGAAGACCACCAGCCACCCGATCGCCAGCGTCGTGGCGACAAACTCTAATCGGCTGCCGAGCACCACCTGGAAGCGGAAGAGCGAGAATAGCCCGCCCGTTGCCGCAATCACGCCGACCAAGACCCCGACGGTGCCCGAAAACGCCGAGAGCACCCGGTGGTCGTGCGCAAATGATGACTGCAACATCGCCCAACAGGCGGCCACGAAGGCGAGCACCGCCGCGAGGGTGTGCATGAAGTCCTGAAGGTTGAAGGTGGCACCGTAGGGCAACGGACAGCTCGCGGTGCAGGTCACCTGGGAGGCGAACAGGAAAAACCCGCAGGCGACCCAGAGCGAGATGGCCGGAGTCCACAACGCCAACCCGCGCAGCCGGGAGCGCACCCGCCGACCCGCCCAGGCGATCGAGGCGCCTCCGGCGACCACCAGCAACAGGGCGGCCTCGAACCAGACCGCGGTGGGCATCCCCTCGGCACCGAGCTCGCTCACGTACAGTTCGCGCGGGATGCTGAGGCGGGCGCCCCAGATGATGACCAGCGCCGCGACGACCAGCAGGCAGCCGATAAGGGCCGCGACGACCTCAGCGCGCCTCGTGCGCCGAGCGTCAGTGGCGGGCAAAAGGCCCTCGCAGCACGGCCCACTGCAGCAGCATGATGGTCTTGCCGTCGGCAATGCGCCCATCCTCGATCATGTCCAGAGCTTCATCGATATCGAGCTCGACGACGGTGATGTTCTCGCCCTCCTCGGCGAGCCCACCGCCGTCGGTGCGCTTGGTGGCAGACGAGTAGGAGGCCGCGTAAAAGTGCAGCCGTTCCGTGACCGATCCCGGGCTCATGAAGGCATCAAACACGTGAGTGAGTTCGCCCACCTCGTGACCGGTCTCCTCGCTCGCCTCCCGGCGGATGGCGGTGGCCGGGTCGTCCTCATCGAGCAGGCCGGCGGCGGTCTCCAGCAGCATCCCGTCGGGATGGCCGTTCACGTAGACCGGGTAGCGGAACTGCGAGGTGAGCAGCACCGTGCGATTGGCGAGGTCGTAGAGCAAGATGGTGGCGCCGTTGCCGCGGTCATAGGTTTCGCGGGTGTACGACATCCACAGCCCATCGTCGCCCAGATAGTCGAAGGTGGTCGCGTGCAGGGTGTACCAGTGGTCACTCAGCAGACGCACACTCTGCACCCGAACACGGGGGTTGCTATCGGGCGGGCTCTCCGCCGCCACTAGGTCCTGATGATTCGGGTTCGACTGACGGCCCAGACTAGGGCGCCGACGACCACAACGGCGACCGCAATGCCGATGCAGTAGAGCGCGACGACCCCGTAGCCCTGCGCAGGGTCGAGGAACGGGTAGGGCACCCAGCCGTCGGTGGCACCCCGGATCAGCACAATGATCACCCAGACGATCGGGTAAATGACGATAAGGCCAAAGCGCTTCCAGCCCAAGGCGGGGCGATCTGCGAACAGCACCCAGTCCAGGGCGGCATAGATCGGGATCGCCACGTGAAGCACCCAGTTCGCCCACTGGAGGGTCACGCCGCCCTCGAGGCCAGCGAGGAGAACGTTGTAGACAATTCCGACGATCACGATGTAGGTCGTGGCGCAGGCACGCAACAGAATCAGCAGCGGCGACTGCGCGCGGCCGGCGAGGATTGCGACGGCACTGGCCAGCATCGCGATCATGAAGATCACGTTGCTCTGCATAGTGAAGTATCCGAAAAAATTGAACGGATTGATCGTTGCCCGGGAAGCGGTATCGAGGAACGTAGCGATGATGGCGGTGAGACCGGCGAGACCGATAATCGCGCGCAGTGCGCCGAACAGAAGCTTCATGCTCGAAGACTAGTGGGCGAGATAGTTTGCAGTGAGGTGACATCGCCGAAACACCGCGGAATCATTGGTCCCCTTTACTTGTCAGGGGCAAACGAGGGCAGGGAGGCCAGCGAATGAGCACAATGCGCGCCATCGTTATCGACTCGACGGGCGACACGTCGGTGCTGCGTTCTGCGGAGGTCGAGCGGCCGGTCAGGATCAACGCGGAATTTCTGGTGAAGGTGGTCGCGGCGGGCGTGAACCCGATCGACGCAAAAACCCGATCCGGTAAGGGTGCCTCAGGGGCGATCTCGCACTACCCCGCCATTCTCGGCAACGACTTCAGCGGAGTGGTGGTGCAGTCCCCCTATGACTGGCACCCGATCAAGCCCGGCGATGAGGTCTACGGCCTGACCATGGTGCCGAGATTCGGTGGTACGTATGCCGAATATGTCACGGTGCCCGCGATGTCGATCGCGCGCAAACCTCGGGCGCTGTCGCACGTCGAGGCGGCCGGGGTTCCGACGGCGGCGATGACGGCGTGGGGCGCCGTGGTTGATGTCGCGAAGGCCCACGACGGGCAACGCATCCTCATCCACGCCGGCGCGGGCGGGGTCGGCCATTTCGCCATCCAGTTCGCCGCCTACTTCGGCGCGCACGTGATTACCACGGGGTCGACCCGCAACCTGGACTGGCTGCGTGAACTCGGCGCTAGCGAGGCCATCGACTACACGACCACCCGCTTCGAAGAGGTGGTGCGCGACGTCGATGTTGTGATCGACCTGATCGGCAACGTCAAGGATGACACCGGCACCCGGTCACTCGGCGTGCTCAAGCCGGGTGGCCTACTGGTGAATGTGCCCAGCGGCAGTTGGCCCACCATGGCCGACGACGCCGCGGCGGCCGGGGTTCGCGCCACCGGATATCAGGTCTCGGCCGACGGCTCTGCCCTCACCGTCATCTCGCGCCTCCTCGAGTCGGGCGACGTGCGGGTCTTCGTCGACAGAGTGTTCGACCTTGACGACGTCGCGGAAGCGCACGTGGCGCTCGAGACCGGGCACACCCGGGGCAAGATCGTTCTGAACGTCAGTGCCGGCTAGAGCCGACGCTCGCGCACGAAGTCGTCCTCGTACCGATCGCCGACCAGAAACTGTTTGACGCCCACTCGGGCGAAACCGCTCTTTTCGTAGAACCGGTTGGCCCGCTCATTTTCCTGATTGACCCCGAGCCAGATGCCCCGTGCCCCGGCCTCGCGGGCCGCGTACAACGCCGCCTCCATGAGCGCGGGAGCAATCCCCTGCCCGTGATGGCCCTCAAGAACGTAGAGCTTGCTGAGTTCGGCGGTGGGGCGCACGGTGATCGCCGCGGTCACGTCGGCATCGGTAGGGTCGCCGAAGATGACAACCGCATAGCCGGCGGCAACGCCGTCGTCCTCGCCGACGAATAGCGCGCGCCGCGGGTCGGCAAGGTAGCTCGTGAAACTGGCCTCGGAGAGCACCGTGGCGGTGAAATCCTCGATCGACTCGAGAGAGGTGTGGGCGGGGCACGCGAGCGCGAAGGTCGCCGCCGCGAGCCGGTGCAGGAGGGCCGCGTCATCCGCCGTCGCCGCCCGCACCGTCACAGCGGACGGGGGAATCGTGGGAGGAACGGTGTGCGGCGGTTCATTGTCGTGCGCGTCTGGCATCGAAACTCCTCGTCGTGGTCTGGCTGAGGTGGGTCTGAGGTGAGGCGCCAGCAGCGGTCGATGGCGCAGAAAAGGGGCCGACCGAAGCCGACCCCTTTCCGGAACTACTGGGTGTGATGGCGCAGCTTAGAGCGCGTTGACATCGAGCGGGATGCCGGGGCCGAA
>JANXTJ010000302.1 GCA_025352485.1 Salinibacterium sp. | reverse complement strand
AGTCGAGGTGCCAGTTCTCCATGTAGAAGCAGAGGGCGCCGAATTTCTTACCGCCGCGGCTGACCGCACGCAGGATCGAGTCGATCGTGTGCATGAACGGGATCGGCCCCGTCGACGTGGTGTTATTCGACCGGATCGGTGAGCCCTGGGCGCGCAGCTTCGTGACGGCGAGCCCGATGCCGCCGGTGCCCTTGGTGAGCCACATCACGTCGCGCGTGGTCTTAGCGATGTGCTCCATGTCGTCTTGCATTTCCATGACGAAGCAGTTCGCGAGCTGCGGGTAGACGGTGCCAGCGTTGACGAGAGTGGATCCGGCTGCCACGTATTCAAGGCTGGACATCTTCTCGTAAAACTTCAGCGCCGCCGCCGTGGGGTCGGCCTCGTTGAGGGACAACCCCATCGAGATGCGCATCCAGAAATACTGCGGTACCTCGAGCGCGTCACCGTTGCGGCCCTTGATGCCGTAGCGGTTGTTCAGCGTGACGACACCGATGTACTTGAGCAGCTCGTCGCGGGCCGGCTCGAGCTGGGCGGCGAGGTAGTTGAGGTCGAAGAGCTCGGTGAGCCGCGAGTCGAGCAGCCCCTCGTCGACACCGCGCGCGATGTTGGCCGCGAAGTGGGTGCTGTGCATGGCCTTGAGCTCTGCCGCGCTCTGGTAGTCGCCGAGCACCCGCTTGTAGATGGTCTTGAGCAGGAGACGGGCGGCCACGATATCGAAGGCCGGGTCGTCTTTAACGTTTTGCAGGGCGACTTGGATGACCGCTTCATCCAACTGCTGGGTGGTAATGCCATCGAACAGCGTGAGCTCGAGCTCTGACGCGATCTGGGTGACCCAGGTGATGTTCTCATCGAGCCCGAGGCTTGCCGCCTCGATCGCAAGGTTGATTTTGTTCGCATCGTACGGCTCCCGCTCGCCGCTGCGCTTGACGACTGTAATTCCCACCGAAAACTCCCTCGTGAAACACTCAAAAAAATACTCACGCCGAAACCCCGAATCGGCGGTTTTACCACTATATCTGGTGGGACTGACAGTCTGCGAACCCTAGATGTAGTGGGCGTGTCGTCCACAGTTGTGGATAAGTTGTCCGAGTTTTGCACAGGCTGTGAGTCGATTCCGTAGCGCAGAAACAGGGCAGAAACAGCGCCATTTCGACAGTAGCCAGCACCACTGACCTGCCGAAACATCGACAGGGGCGCGGCACATCGGCCGGTCTAAGCTGATGATCTGTGAAAAGTTACATCGACCTGTTGAGAACCCCGGGAGTGGGCCGCATCATCGCGGCGCAACTCACCGCGCGGTTCCCCAGTGGGATGCTCTCGCTCGCCTTCCTAATCCACATCCATCATCTGCAGGGTTCCTACGGCGCGGCGGGGCTGGTGCTCGCCGCAACGAGTGTCGGTCAGGCCCTCGCCGGGCCGCTGACCAGCCGCTGGATGGGAATCTGGGGGATGCGTCGGGTGCTCATCCTGACCATGTCCGTCTGCGCCGTGGCAATCTGCACCATCGCGCTGGTTCCGATGACCGTGCCGCTGTACATGGTCGTCGGCCTGATCGCCGGGCTCAGTTACCCGCCCGTGCAGCCCGCAGTGCGCACCATCTACCCCAAGATGGTCAACTCCAGCCAGCTCACTCCGCTGTTCTCGCTCGATGCATCGGCGCAGGAGATCATCTGGATCGCCGGGCCCGTCATCACCACCTTCCTCGCCGTGCAGGTTTCCAGCACCGTGGCAATTCTCGTGGCCGCCGCCTTCCTGGTCGGCGGCGGCATCTGGTTCATTTCCAGCCCGGAACTCGGTCGGGTGCGCATTCCCCGCAGTCGGCGGGCCTTCGGCGCCGTTCTCAGCCGTCCGACCGTCCTGCTGGCGACCGTCGTGGGTTTCCTGCTGGTCGGATCCTGTGCCGCGGTCGAGGCGAGCGTCGTCTCGGTCTTCGGCCAGGAGGGGCCTCAGGCCGGGCTGGTGCTGGCCATCTGGGCGTTCGGCTCGATCATCGGCGGCCTCTCGCTCGGCCACGTGCCGATCAGCCCGTGGGCACTGGCGCGGCGAATGTTCCTTGTCTTCGTCGGCCTGTCGCTGGCGATGCTCTTTCTCAACTTCTGGTGGTTGTCGTTCGCCCTGCTCATCGCGGGTGTGGGTATAGCGCCGGCACTGGCCGTCATCTTTGCGATCGTTTCATCGAGCGTGAAATTCAGCGACACCGCTGAGGCCTACGGCTGGGTGGGGACGGGCCAGCTCATCGGCGCCGCGCTCGGCTCGGCGGTAGCGGGATTCCTCATCGACGCGAATGGAGCGACCGGAGGCTTTGTGGCCGCGGCCTGTCTCGCGCTGGTGGGTTTCATCATCCCGACCGTCTTCCGGCGTCACCTTCCTGACCTCCGCGGTCGTGACGCCAGCCCGATCCCCGACACCGAACCCATCCCGGTTCAGCCCAGCTGACGCTAGACCCGCAGCGGCTTGAGAGCTCCGGTCAGCGACACCAGTTCGCCGAGCATTTTCTGCAGCACATCCGTCTCCTTCTCGGATGCCGTGAACTCGCCGTTGACGACGCGCGCTCCCGCGAAGGGGGCCTCGACGTTCGCTCCGGTCTTCACGAGCCCGAGGGTGGTGAAGGCCGACTCGAAGGCCACGACGCCACGTGAACCGCCGGACACTCCCCCGTAGCTGACGAAACCAACGGCTTTGCGCCACCACTCCTGGTGCAGGTAGTCGAAGGCGTTCTTCAGGGCGGGCGAGAAGCTGTGGTTGTATTCGGGGGTCACAAAGACGAAGGCGTCAGCGGCATCCACCCGCTCACTCCATGCAATGGTGTGCGGCTTGGTGTACTCGCGCTTCATGGGGTGATTGGGCTCATCCATGAAGGGCAGGTTGATCTCGGCTAGGTCGGCGAAGTCGATGCGCTCGAAGCCGGCGTGGCGCTCCTCCTGCCCCTGCACCCAGCGGGCGATGGGGAGCCCGATACGGCCCGGCCGGACACTGCCAACAACGATCATGAGAGTGGTCATGTGATTATCTAACACTGTTGACACGTCAGCTATTTCCGAATGTCCCTGACCGGCGGATCATCTGGCCACGTGACAGCATCAGGCGGTCTCAGCGGCGAAAACTGTCCGCCCGATCAGTCGATGAGCAGCGGGTCGGTGGGGCCCGCCTCGGCGACAGGCTGTTCCGACGCGAAGTCGCCGTTGTCGACGTCTTCCGGGTTCGGCAGCGTCATGATGAACCGGAAGAACAGGAGGCTTGCGATCGCGTCGAGTCCCCCGAAGATGATCAACGGCAGGCCGAGGTCGACCCGAGCAACGAGGCCACCGAGCAGTGAGCCGAGCGGCATCGAGCCCCAGAGCAGCGCGCGCCAAGTACCGTGTACTCGGCCGAGCAGCCGACCAGGAATGACGCTCTGACGCAGCGACATCACCAGGACGTTCCAGACCGTGATCGCCAGCGAACTCACACCAAAGGTGAGCGCACCCACCCACAACACCGGCCAGATGCCCGCGAAAACGAGAACGAGCCCGGACAGCAGCGACGCGATGGCCATGGTCAGCCCCGCGCCGAGGCTGATCCTCAGCCGATTGGCCAGCCACGCACCGATCAGGCCGCCGACCGCACCGCTGAGCAGGAAAACCCCGAACAGCGCCTCCGGCACCCCGAGTTTGTCGAGCACGAACAACACAAAGGTCGCCGTGGCCGCGGAACTCATGATGCCGACGAAGGTCGAGAAAAACCAGAGGGTGCGCAGCATCCTGTTGGCGATGATGAACCGCAAGCCGTCGACGGACTGGCGATACCAGGCCACCCGCGGCTCCAGCGCGGTTGCGACGGTGAATTGCCGGCCGGATGCCGCCTTCGACAGCGGTAGCGCAAGGGCACCCGCGAAGGCGAACACGAGACCATTGATTCCGATCGGGATGAGCACCGATACCGCGAATAGGGCCGACGTCACCGGGCCGGCCAGAAAGTTCTGCACGACGAGCTCGCCGGCTTCGATGCGCGAGTTGGCCCGCGCGAGATTGCCCTTCACGACAATGCTCGGCACGACCGCCCTGATCGCGCCGTCGTAGACAGTCTCGAAGGCGCCATAGATGAAAACGACGAGGTATAGCCACCAAATAGTTAGTTGGCCGGTCGCAACAAGAAGGAACAGTAGCCCGGCGAGCGCCGTCCGCACCGCCTGCGCGAGGGCCAGCGCTCGACGCCTGTCGATACGGTCGATAAGGATCCCGGCAGGAATCGCGAAGAACAGCCACGGCAGCAGCGCGACGGCGGCAACCGCGCCGATCAGGAACGGGTCGCTCGTCAGCCGGACGGCCAGGAGGGGCATCGCTGTTCGCACGATGCCGTCGCCGAG
>JANXTJ010000273.1 GCA_025352485.1 Salinibacterium sp. | reverse complement strand
GTTTGATGATGCCAAAAAGCTCGGTAATCGTGGGCTGGTCGAGGGCCGCGACAATGAGCAGCACCAGATCGGCACCCGCGGCGCGTGCCTCGAACACCTGATAGGGCTCAGCGATGAAATCCTTGCGGAGCACCGGGACGGTGACGACGGCCCGCACCGCCTCCAGATCATCAAGAGAGCCGCCGAACCGGCGCCCCTCCGTCAGCACACTGATTGCGGAAGCACCGCCCAGCTCGTACGACTCCGCGAGCGATGCGGGGTCGGCAATCTCGGCGAGGGCCCCTCGTGACGGGCTCGAGCGTTTGATCTCGGCGATGATGTGCACGCGGGGGCGCGGTGCGAGCGCGCTCAGGGCATCGAGGGCGGGTGCGCGCGCGACGGCTGCGGCTTCGACGTCGGCCAGGCTGCGTGCAGCCCGACGATCCGCGGCGTCGAGAAGCGCCCCGGCCATAAGGTCGGCGAGCACCCTAGCTGTGCGCCTTGGGCGTCAGCTTGTCGCCGCCGACCCCGTAGCCCAGCTTGCCCAGCACGACACCGACGATGGCGCCGACGACTAACAGACCAACGGAAGCCCAGACGAGCCACGCGATGGTAAACCAGAAGGCCAGGGTGCCGATGGTGACAGCAACCAGCATAACAATCACTGTGGTCCAGGCCGCCGGCGAATTACCGTGGCCGGGGTCAGCTTCGAGGCTCATCGAGCTCCATTCCTTGAGGTTCTCCCTCAAATTGTAGCGGGGATGCGCCCGCCGACGAACGGCGTCGCACCCCGGCCAGGCGGTGTGACGGGCTCAGGTGGGGTCTCGGCCGTCGCTGAGCGCGTCCCAGCTGTCGGCGGGTGACACGGCCGCGCCCGAGGCCGCGCCCGCGCCCGCCGCGCTCGATTCGAATCGCCGCGTCGCCACCGGCCACCGCCGCGCGGTCACCAACATGACGATCCCGACCGCCGCTGACAGCACACCGAAGACCACGGCCAGGTAAGGCCAGCCGCTGACCGACACCGACGCCACCAGCGCGGCCACGGCGACAGCGCCACTCTCGCCAACCGCAGCGGTAATCGTGGCGGCTGAGGCCGAAACCGGAGAAGACAGCGCGGCCACTGTCGAGCCGACCACGAGCACACCGATCACGATCTGGAGCACCCCCAGCACGTACCGCGCGATCCGGCCGGCAATGCTGAGTGCCGCGGCCAAAGCGAGTGCGGCAAGCCCCAGCGCCGACAGCGCAGGGGCTGCCACCTGGCCCGCGACGCTGAGCTTCTGACCGCTGGCCAGCGTCAGGCCAAACCAGGGCTGGGTCCAGGCCGTGAGGGTGAGTGCACCCAGAACCGCCCCCGCGAGAATCGCGAGGAGCTTGACCCTGCGGGCCGACATCAGATGCGGCGCATCGCGTTGGCCACGGCGACAGCACGCAGCGGTGCCGCCGCCTTGTTGAGCGACTCCTGGTGCTCGGTCACCGGGTCGGAGTCGGCAACGACTCCCGCTCCGGCCTGCACTCTGGCAAAGCCACCGACGATCGTCGCCGTGCGGATCGCGATCGCGAGGTCGGCATCCCCCGCAAAGTCGAAGTACCCGACCACTCCGCCATAGACCCCGCGCTGCGCCGGTTCCAGCTCATCGATGATCTCGAGGGCGCGCGGCTTGGGCGCACCAGACAGGGTTCCGGCCGGGAATGTTGCGCGGAAGACATCCACAGAGCTTGCCGCCGGATTTAGGTTGCCCTCGACCGAGGAGACCAGGTGCATGATGTGGCTGAATCGCTCGACCTGCATGAACTCGGTGACCTCAACGGTGCCGGGAATGCACACCTTGAGTAGGTC
This sequence comes from Salinibacterium sp., assembly GCA_025352485.1. Lineage (GTDB taxonomy): Bacteria > Actinomycetota > Actinomycetes > Actinomycetales > Microbacteriaceae > Rhodoglobus. Next base: position 3,209 of record JANXTJ010000273.1, on the reverse strand, counting down.
GTTGCGGGCGAGGTCGACGAGCATCAGATGCTCGGCCTGTTCCTTCGCGTCGGCGAGAAGCTCTGTGCCCAGTTCGAGGTCGCTCTCCGGCGTCTCCCCGCGGGGCCGCGAGCCGGCGATGGGGTGCATGTACACCCGCTGATCGCTCACCTTGACCAGCGCCTCCGGGCTCGAGCCGACGATGGAGTAGGGCTGACCCGCCACATCGACGAGGGTCAACAAATACATATACGGCGAGGGGTTGAGCGTGCGCAGCACTCGGTAGACGTCGATCGGCGCCGCGCTGATCTCGTGATCGAAGCGTTGCGAGATGACCACCTGAAAAACGTCGCCATCACGGATGTACTGTTTCGACTTCTCGATGGACCTGGCGAATTCGGCGGGAGTCGTCCGGGGAATCGGCTGCGGAGCAATCGACAGGTCGACATCGGCAAGCCACGCCTCACTGGGCTGGGCGAGAGCCGCCTGCATGACATCGAGGCGACGCTGGGCATCGTCCCAGAGCTCCTCGCGCTGCTGCGTCTCATCGTTGAGGGCAGCGGCGATGAGCTGAACCGTGCCATAGCGATGATCGAGCACGACCAGCTCTGAAACAAAACTGAGCGCTTGGCCAGGCACACTGAACTCGGCCGGCGGCGCGTCGGGTAACCGCTCCAGTTGACGCACGGCCTCCCAGCCGATGAAGCCCACCAAGCCGCCGGTGAGCGGCGGGTGACCGGGAACCTGGGGAGTGCTCCAGCGTTCGTAGAGGTGGCTCAGTGCATCCAATGGCCCGACCGGATGCTCGCCGAGCGCCCGCTCGACGGGCAGCCCGTAGTCGAGCCATGCGGTTTTCTCGCCATCCTGAGTGATCACCCCGAAGCTCGACACCCCCACGAAGGAGAACCGCGACCAGATGCCGCCCTGTTCGGCCGACTCGAGCAGGAAGGTGCCGGGTTTGCCGTCGGCGAGCTTGCGGTAGATGCCGACCGGGGTTTCCCCGTCGGCAAAAATTTCGCGGATCACCGGAATCACCCGGTGGCCGGCGGCGAGCTGCGCGCCGAAATCGGCCGCCGTCGTCGAGTTATGCATCTGGCGTTCCCACGAAGGGAGTCAAAGGGGCGACGTCGAAGCAGGCGTGCGCGCCGGTGTGGCAGGCAGGGCCATGCTGGTCGACCGTCACCAAAATCGTGTCGGCGTCACAGTCCAGCGCAGCGCTGCGCACGTATTGCACGTGGCCGCTGGTGTCACCCTTGCGCCACAGTTCCTGTCGGCTGCGGCTCCAAAACGTCACCCGACCCTCGGTGAGGGTGCGACGCAGTGCCTCGGCGTTCATGTAGCCGAGCATGAGCACGTCTTTGCTGCCAGCCTCTTGGATGATCGCGGGCAACAGACCGTCGGCCCCGAAGACCGCACGGTCGATGACAGCGCCGACTGTGGCATCCGTCAGCGTCGGATCGCTCATCTGATCACCACTCCTGCCTCGTCGAGCGCGCGTTTGACGTCACCGACGGTGAGTTCACCATTGTGGAAGACGGATGCCGCCAGCAGCGCGTCGGCGCCTGCGGCCACCGCGGGAGCGAAGTCGCCCACCCGGCCGGCACCGCCGCTGGCGATCACCGGCACGGATGACAGCTCTCGCATGGCGGCAATCAGTTCGAGGTCGAAGCCCTGTTTGGTGCCGTCGGCGTCGATCGAGTTGACCAGTAGCTCGCCCACGCCGCGTTCGATCGCCTCGCGAGCCCAGGCGAGAGCGTCGAGGTCGGTTTCGGTGCGACCGCCGTGGGTGGTCATCATGTAGCGGCCGTCCCTGCGCTTGACGTCGAGCGACAGTACGAGCGCTTGGGCACCGAAGCGGTCGGCGATTTCCCCGAGCAGAGCCGGGCGAGCGATCGCCGCACTGTTGACGCCGACCTTGTCTGCACCGTGCGCCTGCAGCTTCGCCACGTCATCGGCCGAACGCACTCCGCCACCGACAGTCAGCGGAATGAAGACCTGCTCTGCGGTGGCCCGCACGACGTCATACATCGTGTCGCGGCCGTCTACCGTGGCGGTCACATCGAGAAACGTGATCTCGTCGGCGCCCTGCTCGTAGTACTTGCGCGCCAACTCGACCGGGTCTCCCGCGTCACGCAGATTAAGAAAGTTGACGCCTTTCACGACACGCCCCGCCGCGACATCCAGACACGGGATGACGCGGATCGCCAGACTCATAGCGCGACCACCGCGCGTTGCGGGCTCATAGCCGCGCGGCATGGATAGAGCTCACGAGGATCGCGCGCGCCCCGATCTCGTAGAGCTCGTCCATCACGTGATTGGTGTCCGCCCGCGGCACCATCGCGCGCACGGCCATCCACTCGGGATCGTGCAGCGGTGAGATTGTGGGGCTTTCGATGCCGGGAGTGACTTTCGTTGCGGCATCCAGCAGCGCCAGCGGCACGTCGTAGTCGATCAGCACGTACTGCCTGGCCACCAAAACCCCGTGCAGGCGACGCTGGAGCGTGGTGATTCCGGCCCGCGTCTGATCCGCCACGGAGTCGGCTGCAGCGCTGATCAAAACAGCGGTGGAATTCAGGATGACCGGGCCGAAGATCTCCAGCCCCTGCGCCCGCAAGGTGGACCCGGTCGACACCACGTCGGCGACGGCATCCGCCACCCCCAGTTTGACGGCAGATTCGACGGCCCCGTCGAGGGTGACGATGGCAACCGTCACGCCCGCCCTCGCCAGAAAGTCGCCGACCAGTGCGGGATAGCTGGTGGCGACCCGCATGCCGGCGAGGTCTTCGAGCCCGGAAAATTTGCCGGGGGGACCGGCAAATCGGAAGGTCGATTCCCCGAAGTCCAGGCTCGCGATCTCTGTCGCCGTGCTGCGCGAATCGAGCAGTAGGTCGCGGCCAGTGATGCCGACGTCAAGCGCGCCCGAGCCGACGTAGGTCGCGATGTCGCGCGGGCGCAGATAGAAAAACTCAACATCGTTGCGCGTATCGAGAGCACTCAGGGCCCGCGGGTCGCGGCGGCCGATGTAGCCAGCCTCGATCAGCATTTCGGCGGCGGTCTCACTCAGCGATCCCTTATTGGGAACGGCAATTCTCAGCATTTCGGGCCTCAGGGTCGAAGGGGATGGGTGGCAGGGGCTAGAGATGTCGCCAGACATCCGTCGGCGTCAGCCCTTTGGCCACCATCAGAACCTGCAGGTGATAGACCAGCTGCGAGATCTCGGCGGCGGTCTC
>JANXTJ010000285.1 GCA_025352485.1 Salinibacterium sp. | reverse complement strand
CCTCGGGACGGGAGGAGAACACCTCGGCCAACAAATCAGGATTTCCAGAGAAGTCGGTGGCGAGGATTTCCACGCCGGTTCCCGGGTTCTGGGCATGGATCTGGCGCACGGTCTCTGCGTGCAACCAGGCTCCCTCGTCGGGCAGGTCGTCGCGGGCCACTCCGGTGACGGTGGCGTAGCGCAGGTTCATCTTGGTGACGGACTCGGCGACCCGGCGTGGCTCATCCCTGTCATAGTCAGCGGGCTTGCCCGTGTCGATCTGGCAGAAGTCGCAGCGGCGCGTGCACTGGCTGCCGCCGATCAGGAAGGTGGCCTCGCGGTCTTCCCAGCACTCGAAGATGTTGGGGCAGCCCGCCTCTTGGCAGACGGTGTGCAGGTTCTCACCCTTGACGAGCTCCTGAAGCTTTTGGTATTCGGGCCCCATCTTGGCGACGGTGCGAATCCACTCCGGCTTGCGCTCGATCGGAGTTTCGGCGTTGCGCACCTCCAGACGAAGCAGCTTGCGCCCCTCGACCTGATTGGCTTCGGGATGTGTCGGGTTGGTCGTGGTCATGCCTTAGCCATCGTTTCTTGAAAGTGACGCACGACGATCGGAACGACATCTTCCGGTGTCACCGTTCGGCCTAATTCGCGCGAGATTGACGTGATTCCCGCGTCAAGGATTCCGCAGGCCACGATCTTCGAGTAGGCCTCGAACGAGTTGCTGCAGTTAAGGGAAAAGCCGTGCATCGTGACGGATTCGGCGACCCGGATGCCGATGGCGGCAATCTTCTCCGCGCCCACCGGGTCGTCGTAGCGCAGCCACACCCCGGAGCGACCGGGCACCCGGCCGGCGTCGATGCCGAGTTCGGCGAGTACGCCGATCAGGATGCCCTCCAGCCGCCGGACGTAGCCGACGACGTCGAGCGGTTCAGGCAGGCGCAGGATCGGATAGCCGACGAGCTGGCCGGGACCATGCCAGGTAATCTTGCCGCCGCGATCCACGTCGATGACGGGTGTTCCGTCTGCGGGGCGTTCGAAATCCTCGGTGCGCTTGCCGGCCGTATAGACCGAGGGGTGCTCCAGCAGAAGCACAGTGTCTGGCGAGCTTCCGCTGACGACGGCACGATGGGTTGCGCGTTGAAGCTCCAGAGCTTCGCTGTACGGCACGGAGTTGGCGCTTAGCCCCGTGACGACAAATTCGATCACCGTGCGAGTCTATGTCGATTCCCCTAGGTCGATTCCCACCCGTCGATTCCCCGCCGCGATTCCGAGTAGGCACGGCTACCGCCACCCGCTTCGGCTACTCCTCCCCACCGGCACCCGACCCCGGTGTACCCGCCACACTCGCGAGGCGCGGTCGCGGTGACCCGCAGCCGTCAGACTCGGCAGGGTGGACTCCCTCGGTGGTTATCGGATCGTACGCAAGCTGGGTGAGGGCGCACGCGCCGAGGTCTATCTCGGACATTCCGCGCGGCTGGGCGAAGCGCGACTGGGCGAAGCGCGACTGGCTGGGGCACGGCTGGGGGACGTCGGACCGTCCGTGGCGATCAAGATCTTCCGCGCCGGTGTCACCGACGCCTCGATTGCAGCCGAAATCGAGGCGCTGTCGCGGGCCGCTGGCGAGCATTCGCTGCCCCTGCTGGATGTCACGACCGCGCCCGATGGCGCCCAGGCGCTCATCCTCGAGCGGCTCACCGGAACGTCTCTCGGTCGCCTATTGCGGGATCACCCGCGCCGCAGTCTGGGCGAGGCGATCACGATCCTCGCGCCCGTTGCCCTCGCGCTTCGCCGACTTCACCTCGCCGGTGTGGTGCACGGCGCGGTGCGACAGGATGCCCTGCTGTTCGACACCGCAGGGGCGCCAGTGCTTGCCTGCTTCGGCCGGGCCTTCCCGATCAGCGCCGGCCAACCACCTGCCCTGCTCGATGCCGTCCCCGGGGTCGCCATCGACATCCGCGCGTTCGCCGATCTGAGCCGCGTGACCCTCGGGACGGTCGACCATTCCGGTGCTCGAACCCTGGCCGACTGGGTCTCGTCGACTCCCACACTCGCCAGTGGCACGTGGTTCGATGTGCTTGCCGACCGACTTTTCGACCTCGGGGTACCAGAGCCCATCAATTTTCGGCCGAAGGAGGCGCAGCCGGTCGAGCCTCGGGTTCCCGGTCGGTTGCTGAGGTCCGACCCCGTCGAGGTCGGCGAGCATTGGGGTGGCCGGATCCTCGACCGGATCCTGCGCTTGCTGCCAGAGGATGCTCGTACCGTCGCTCAACGACTGTGGGACGCGCTGCGAGTCGTACGGCCGCGGGTGTGGGCGGCCGCAGGGGCCGTGGGTTGTGCGCTCGTGGCGGCGCTGGTGCTGGTGTCACCCGGCGCGACGGGGGCGGTGCAGGGGCCACCTGTCGGGTCTGGAGCGCCTATGGCGTCCGACCAGCCCGCCCGTGAACTGGGGCCGGTGGCCGGGGATGATCCGGTCTCAGCACTGGTTGCCCTTCTCGAAGCGCGCCAGCGCTGCATCGCCGACCTGTCCGTGCTGTGCCTTGGCGCGGTGGGTCAGGCCGGATCCGCCGCCCTCGCCGAGGACGAGGCGATCGTACGATCCCTGCAAAAGGGCGCGCAATCGCCGGCGGCGTTCACGGTTACTGCCGCCCAAGTGGCAATCGGCGAGCGACTCGGTAACTCGGCGATCCTCGAGCTGGTTGACATCGCAGACAGCGAACCGGCCTCGATCCTCCTGATGAAGGGCGAGTCCGGTTGGCGGATTCGGGACTATCTGGCGCGTTAGCGCCGCCGACACTAAATTCCGAGATTGCCCTGGAAGGCGCCGCCCTCGAGGCGCTCTTTAATCGCGGCGAGGAAGCGCGCGGCGTCTGCCCCGTCGACAATGCGGTGGTCGTAGCTCAGCGCCAGATAGACCATGGAACGAATCGCGATGGCGTCGCCGGCCGCGCCGCTGACCACCACCGGCTTCTTCGCGACGATTCCGGTGCCGAGGATCGCAGACTGGGGCAGGAACACGATGGGAGTATCGAACAGCGCGCCGCGTGATCCGGTATTCGTCAGGGTGAAAGTGCCGCCGGCGAGTTCATCGGGCTTGAGCTTGTTGCTGCGGGTGCGATCGGCGAGATCGGCAATCTGCGTGGCGAAACTGGCGAGACTCATGGTCGCGGCATCCCTGATCACCGGAGTGAGCAGCCCGCGCTCGGTGTCAACCGCGATCGCCAAG